>NZ_JBNOYB010000111.1:0-6191 GCF_050312375.1 Schaalia sp. | reverse complement strand
TGTGCCCCGCCCTCGGCCCCCGCCGAACGGGCCGCCGTCCGCTCCGCGAACACCCAGGAGCGCTGGATCCGATAGGACGCGACGTACAGCGCGACATCCACGATCGGCTTGGCCAGCCACAGGGCGAGTCCGAGGGCGAGCGCGGCCTTGAGCGCGACGTAGGACGCCCCCAGGAGCCCCAGGGCCAGGACCGCGTATTTGACGGCCGTGCGCATGACCGTTCCCCGGCGCGCACGGAAGACGCGCCGGTTGAGCGCGAAGTTCACGCCGGCGGAGATCACTCTCGCCGCGACGACGGGAACGAGGAGCCCGCCGATCAGCGCGTGGAGCCCGATGACCCCGAGGTAGTCCACGACGGCCCCGACCAGGGAGGAGGCGGAGAACTTCACGAGGGGGGCGTAGATGCGCGCCGAGTCCCGAAGAGGGCGGAAGTGCGACGTGGCATTGCCCTCCTCGTAGATCGTCCGAATCGGGTGCTGGATGAAGGGCAGGCCCGATTCAGCGGCCTTGAGGAGCACGGAGAGCTCGTACTCGTAGCGGTCGCCGGGGACTGCGAGGAGCCAGTGGAGGTCGCCCGCGGGGAAGGCCCGCAAGCCGGTCTGCGTGTCGGGGAGGCGAACGCCCGTCGCCAGGCGGAATGCGAAGGCGGTCGCGTCGTTGCCGAACTTCGAACGGAACGGGACATCGCCGTCGAAACTGCGGACGCCCAGGACGATCTCACCGCTCTTGTCGCACTCGCGCCCGACTGCGAGGATGTCCTCGACGAGGTGCTGCCCATCCGCGTCCGCAGTGACCACGGGCTCGCCGGGGCGCAACTCGGCGGCCCGGGCGATCCCGGTGCGCAGCGCGGCCCCCTTCCCCCGGTTCGCGACGTGGGAGACGAGCTCGGCGCCCGCGGCGCGCGCCGCGTCGAAGTAAACGGCGTAGTCCGGGCCTGAGCCGTCATCGACGACGAGGGTCTGGATCGACGGATCCGCGCGGTGCAGGTCGAGGACGAGACGGGCGAGGCGGGTGTCCGGGCGGAAAGCGGGGATGAGGACGATCATTGTGCGCTCCCGATGTAGAGGATGTCGCTGGTGGCGCGTTCGCCGCCATTGGAAGGAGAGTTGACGACCTCGCCGTTGAACCACATCTCGGAGGAGCCTCCGCCGTCGAGGTTGTAGGCGGTCGTCGCGCCGAGGTCGACCATGATCTGCGCGAGCTCGCTCATCGTGACCCCGGCCGAGGTCGAGGAGCGGCCGTCCACGACGACGAACACGAAGTGCTTGTCGTCGATGATCCCGATCGCAGTGCGGGGCTGGTCGCCCTGGATCGAGTGATTGCCGAAGTTCGTGTCGATTTCGACGGAGTCGATTCCGTCAACGGCCCGGGAGTCCTCGACCAGTGCGGGACCGAAGGAGAGGGTCTGCCAGACGCCTTGATCGACGAGGCTCTGGGCGTCCGTCGTCGTTTCGTCGTAGACCTCCATCGTGCCGTCCTCGTAGATCGCGAGGCCTTCTCGTGCGCCCTCGTCGCGGTAGATGACGCCGTTGCGGATCACGATGCCGGTGTCGCGGAAGCCGTAGTAGTCGCCGTTGATGGCGAGCACCGCGTTGTTCTGCGTCGCGATGGTGGAGACGAGGTCGGTGATGTTGCCCCCGAAGGCGTTGCCGGCGAAGGCGGACCTCAAGTCCGTGGCGTCCGAGACCACCACGTCCGCGACGTAGTAGGTCGCCGCGTCGGATCCGGATCCGTAGGAGCCCCGGGTGATCGTCACGCTCGTCCCGTCCAATGAGGCGTAGCTCGTGTCGGTGAGCGAAGTGACGGTTTCGCTCGACTCGCTCGCGGTCGAGTTCGCGTCGGTTTGCGAGGAGGCGCCGCCTGATGCCGACGCGGATGCCGTGGTCGAGTGCTCCGCCTCGTATGCGGCGACGTCGCTCACTTCGACGTGGTCGATGACGAAGCGGTCGAGCGCCCAGGCGGCCGTCCCGCCGACTGCCAGCGCCAGTGCGGCGACGGAGCCGATGAGGGCGTTGCGCAGGCGGTGCGAGCGGCGGGGCGCCTTCGCGGGGGTCGGATTCGGGACGGGGGAGGGCTGAGGAGTGAGTGCCTGTTCGTTCATGACGCCCACTGTTCCGCCTCTCGTTCAGGAGGGCGTGTGTCCCGCCTGTGGCCTCCCTGTGCACTGTGAACAGCTTCTGCGGCGCGTCCGCGGCGGGCACGCGGGCGTGCGGCGGGTGCGGGGAGGCGCTTTCTTCACGTACCCCGAAGGTGCCCAAGAAGTTCGGCTGACTCGTGCCGGCGGCTTCTTGGGCGGCTTCTTGGGCGCCTTCGGGGGCGTGCGTCCTCGGCGATCAGGGGCCGAGGGCGGAACGGAGGGCTGAATGCGACGGGGAGGGGCGCTCAGGCCTGCGCGACCCGGGCCGGCCCGAACGAGGGCAATGCGGAGCGGAGCCGCGCGAGGTCGGTGACGACCAGTTCGCGATCGCCGAACACGAGGTAGCGCTGGCCGAGGTAGTTGAGGGCGAAGAGCGAGCAATTCGCGAGGATCGACGCGATCCACAGGGCCAGGCCGAGCGAGACCAGAGCGCGGATGGCGGCGTAGGCGCTGAGCATGATCGTCGCCTCCCACACCGCGTACTTGAGGGCGGTGGCGATGAGCGCTCCCTGCTTGTCGAAGACCCGGCGGTTGAGGAGGTAGTTCATCGTGCACGAGGTGATGCGGGCGCACACGACCGGCAGGAGAAGGCCCCCGACGAGCCCGTTCAACGCGAGGAGCATGAGGTAGTCGAGGGCCGTCGAGCTCAAAGAAGAAGCCAGGTAGCGCAGCTGCCGTCCGAAGCGCGCGAGGAGGGCGACGAAGGCGGGTCGTGTCGTGGTCATGACCTCAGCATCCCGGGCGCGCTTGTGAGGGGCGCCGGTCCAAGCTGTGGGTCAGCTGTGGAGCGGGGCCGGGCCCCTGAGGTCTTCACGATTCCCCCGACCGACGATTCTTACGGGAGCGCAACCCCCATGACGACTCCTCAAGGTCCCTCCCTCTTCGACTCGGCTGCCGAAGGGTTCGACGATACGACTCGCCCCCTCGCCGAGCGCCTGCGTCCTCGCACTCTTGACGAATTCGTCGGACAGGACCACCTGCTCGCTCCAGACGCCCCGCTCGGCCGGATGGTCCGGGCCGGTAGGCTATCGTCGATGATCCTGTGGGGGCTGTCCGGATGTGGCGAGACGACGATCGCGTGCCTGCCCGCCGGAAGGACGGGCCTCCTCTTCGAACAGGTCTCCGCCACCTTCTCCGGGGTGGCGGATTTGCGCAAAGTTTTTGCCGCTGCCTCCAAGCGCAAGCAGATCGGCCAAGACGCGCTGCTCTCTATTGGCTGTCTCGAATGCTCCTGGACGGCGTCGAGCGCGACGCCGCCTCCACGAGGCTACCGACAACGGCTATGAGCATGCGGTGCGCGAGGGCCTCGCCCAGTGGGAGCGGATGCGCCGACTCAAAATGCGCGACTTGTGAAGCGGGGATCAGGCGGCCAATTGGGTGAGGATGAACGCCAGAACGGCAAGGATGAGAACTAAAGAGGGAATCGTCACCCACAGCATGACCTTTTCGGCGCCGGCCCAGCGCTCGACGAAGGACTCCTTCGGCCGGTCTGGATTGAAGAACACGCGCGCGGATCCGCCCACTGGGTAGAACTCGGCAAGAGGTGAGTGCATCGCTGAGGCAAGGGAGTTGCCCCGCGTGTTGAGGCGCAGGACCTTCGGGAGGGGCCGTCCGGGTATGAGATTCGACCGGACCTCTGTGATGACCGGACCGGTGGGGGTGCTCCAACTTGAGGTGGCCGTGGCCTTGAATTTTGGACCGACGACCCTGTAGGCGACGCCGTCGACAACGTATTCGACGACGGGGAGCGAGATGCCGTTGTAGCGGATCATGGAGTAGCTGATCACCCGTCCCTCGGTCAAGCAGGTGCAGCGCTTTACGATCCCGAGCTTGCGGAACCCCAGGAAATAGGCGAGCAGGGAGAGGACGATGATCCAGATGGTCAGGAAAACCACCCAGAAGACGAGGAACCAGGTCGGTACGGCGTTCATGCGACTGCCTCCAGGACGAGTGCGATTTCGGCATGGTCGGTATGGGGGAACATGTCGAAGAGCCGTGCCCGATCGCCCCGGTAGGAGGGCATCGCCCCGAGGTCGGAGGCGAGACTCGCGGCGTTGCACGAGGAGTAGACGACGCGGGGGATCCCGGAGCGCTCGACCCATTGCGCGAGCTCGGGGCCGATGCCGCGCCTCGGCGGGTTCACGACGAGGACGTCGGGGCGCGCGTCCGGTTCTTGAGCCTTCGCCCAGGCGCTCGCGTCCTCGCATATGAAGCGGGCGGCGTCCCTGCTGAGGCCGGAGTCGTTCGCGGCCCGGATCGCCGAGGCGATGGCCTGCTCCGAGACTTCGACGCCGGTCACCCGGGGGATGCCGGCGCGGGCGGCGTGGAGGGCGAAGCCCCCGATGCCGCAGTACAGGTCCCACAGGCTCTCGGGTGCGCGCCCGTCGGGAAGAGGGGCGGCCGCCCATTCGGCGGCCTGCCGGTAGAGGGCGGAGGAGACCTCGCGGTTCGTCTGGACGAATGAACGGGGCCCGAGGACGAGATCCGTGTCCCCGACGCGTAGGTCGAGGGTGCGGCGCTTGGTCAGCACGATCTCGTCCGGACCCTCCACGATGGCCTCGTGGGCGGGATGAATGTTGGCACTGACGACGGCGAGCCCGGGGATGAGGCGGTGGAGTTCGGGGAGCGCGCGGCGGATGTCGGTGAGGCGCTCGCGGGTCCTCAGGACGAAGCGGCACATGAGGGCGTCGTCCGTGCCGACGGTGAGGAGGATGTACTTGAGCTCGCCCTTCTTCGTGGGGACGTCGTAGGGCGTGAGGTCGAGCGCGCGGATGAAGCGCTTGAGCGCGGGTGCGGCGGCGTTGATCGCGGGGTGTTGGATCGGGCAGCCGGGAAGATCGACGCCCCGCCGGTCGGGTCCGAGGATCCCCAGTGTCGGCCTGCGCCGCGTGCCGCCGACGACGAGTTTCGCGCTGGTCCTGAATCCGGTGCTCGCCGAGGCCTGGGGGTTGAGCCAGTCGAGCGCGGTCATGCCGGGGTTCTGATCGAGGAGGGCGCGAGCCTTCCCCTGCTTGTGAGCGATCTGCTCGGGGTACGGGGTGTCGAGGAGCGAACAGGATCGGCATGCGCCCGATGCGTAGTGCTGGCAGTGCATGTCCTGATCGTCCCACAGTGCGAGGAGCATCGAGGGCAACAAGTCGGCCATCGGCGTATCGGGTGGTGTCAACAAAGCGTTCATTTCGAGGTGGAAGGGAGGGGGCAGGTGTTTGAGGGTCGGGTTCGGTCCGACTTGTTGTCAGTCTTTGGCAGGTGTTGCGCGGACGCAGTCCGACTTGTTGACGAGCCCCCTCTTTGAGTCGTATGGGCTCAACTCTTCATTCTTCGGCTTGCGCCCCGAAGGGGGTGTGCTTAAAGTTGAGTGCAACGGACTCAAGAAGAGTCGAGTCCACCAGACCAGCAGCAGGTCGGAGCCCCGCCCTCGGGCGAGGGGGACGACCGGATGAAAGGAACACACCATGGCACGTGCAGTCGGCATCGACCTCGGCACCACGAACTCCGCCATCGCCGTCCTCGAAGGCGGCGAGCCCACCATCATCGCCAATGCCGAGGGCATGCGCACCACCCCCTCGGTCGTCGCCTTCTCCAAGACCGGCGAGGTCCTCGTCGGCGAGATCGCCAAGCGCCAGGCCGTCACCAATGTCGACCGGACGATCTCCTCGGTCAAGCGCCACATGGGCACCGACTGGACCGTCTCCATCGACGACAAGAAGTACACGGCGCAGGAGATCTCCGCCCGCATCCTCTCCAAGCTCAAGGCCGACGCGGAGGCCTTCCTCGGCGAACCCGTCACCGACGCCGTCATCACCGTCCCCGCCTACTTCAACGACGCCGAGCGTCAGGCCACCAAGGAAGCCGGCGAAATCGCGGGCCTCAACGTCCTGCGTATCGTCAACGAACCCACCGCAGCAGCCCTGGCCTACGGCCTCGACAAGGGTAACGAAGACGAACTGATCCTGGTCTTCGACCTCGGTGGCGGTACCTTCGACGTCTCTCTGCTCGAAGTTGGCAAGGACGAAGACGGCTTCTCCACCATCCAGGTTCGCGCAACCACTCG
>NZ_JBNOYB010000110.1:0-37125 GCF_050312375.1 Schaalia sp. | reverse complement strand
GAACTCGCCGTGGCGGGCACAGCCACGGCGCCCCGCGCTCGTCGAGGGCGCCTTCGGCCGCTTGGGGGATCAGCGCTTGACCGCGACGGCGAGGCCATCGCCGACCGGCAGCAGCGCCGGGGTGAAATCGGGCGACTCCGCCAGGAAGCGGACGACCTCGCGGCAGACGACCGTCTCCGAATCACGTCGGGCCGGATCGGCGACCTGATCGCCCCAGAGGGCGTGGACGAAGGCGATGAAGCCCCCCGGGCGCAGGACGCGCACCGCATGATCGAGGTACTCCGGGGTCTCCTGAACGTCCGCGTCCAGGACCATCATGTCGTAGCCCCCCACCGCCATGCGCGGCAGGACGTCCAGGGCGCGGCCGGCGATGAGGCGGGTCCGCTGGGGCGAGACCTGGGCCTTCGTGAAGGCGCGGCGGGCCTGCTTGTGGAACTCGACTTCGGAGTCGATGGAGGTGAGGACCCCGTCGGCGGGCATCCCGTCGAGGAGCCACAGGCCCGAAACCCCCGCGCCCGTCCCCACTTCGAGGACGGCCTTGGCCCCCGCGACCGCGGCGAGCATCCGCAGGGCGGCGCCCGTGCCGGGGGAGACGGGGTCGGCACCGAGCTCGACCGCGGCGGCGCGCGCCTCGCGGACGGGCTCGGACTCGGGGATGTAATCCTCGACGAATACCCAGGCCTGGGCCTTGTCAGCCATGTCTTCTCCGATGCTGGTGTCTTTCAGTGGCTTTCAGAGTATCGCCCCCGCGCGTCGCGCGGGGGCGGGGCTCAGCGAGTGACGGGGGAGACGCCGAGCGGGCGGCCCGCGAGGCCCCGCGCTCCGGCTCCGAGAGTCCGGCCGAGCGAGGTGAGGACCTCGCCCGCGGGGCCCTCATCGAGCGCCACGGGCCGGCCGGCGTCCCCGCCCTCGCGAAGGGCGATGTCGAGCGGAACTTGCGCGAGGAGCGGAACCTCGTATCCGAGCTGCGCGGTCAAGCGCGAGGACACCGAGGTCCCGCCGCCGTTCCCGAAGATCTCCAGGCGCGAGCCATCGGCCTGCGGCAGGAAGGACATGTTCTCGACGACGCCGATGACGCGCTGCTGGGTCTGCGCGGCGATGGAGCCCGCGCGCTCGGCGACCTCCGCGGCGGCGACCTGCGGGGTGGTGACGACGAGGATCTGCGAGTTCGGGATGAGCTGCGCGACCGAAATGGCCACATCGCCGGTCCCGGGCGGCATGTCGATGAGGAGGACGTCGAGGTCCCCCCAGAACACGTCGGCGAGGAACTGCTGGAGGGCCCTGTGGAGCATGGGGCCGCGCCAGATGACGGGCTGGCCGTCCGGCACGAACATGCCGATGGACATGACCTTCACCCCGGCCGCTCCGACCGGCGGGATGATCATGCCGTCGATGACCTGCGGATCGTGGGCGACGCCGAGCATCCGGGGGATGGAGAAGCCGTAGATGTCTGCGTCCATGACGCCGACCTTGAGGCCGGACGAGGCCATCGCGGCCGCGAGGTTCGCCGTCATCGAGGACTTGCCGACGCCGCCCTTGCCGGAGGTGACGGCGATGACGCGGGTGAGGGAGCCGGGCTGGGCGAAGGGGATCTCCTTCTCGGGGCGCCCCCCGTTGAGCTTCTCGCGCAGCGCCTTCTTCTGCTCGTCGTCCATGACGCCCGTCTCGACGGTCACGGCCTCGACGCCGTCGAGCGCGCCCACGGTCTTCTCGACGTCGGCGGCGATCGTGTTGCGCAGCGGGCATCCGGCGGTCGTGAGGAGGACCCGGACGCTCACCGTCGCCCCGTCGATGGTGACGAGGTCGGGGGAGACCATGTCGAGGTCGGTGATCGGGCGGCGGATTTCGGGATCGATGACGGTGCCGAGGGCGGTCATCACCTGGTCGATTGAGACGGACATGCTGTGATTCTACGCAGCGCCGCCCGTGACTTCGCATCCGGCGGGGCGTCTGAACGAAAGTGAAGGCGCGTCGCTCGCCAGGTGGCGGATGCCCGGCCGCGAAATTCGCGAGGGCGGGGCCCTCAGCTCCGTGCGGCGGGGAGGGACGGGCCGTCGCCCGCCCCGTCGCCCTCGGCTCCGCTCCGCGTCCGATCCGGGTCGGCGGCGGCGTCGGCCTTCCGGGCGTACTCCTCCTCCAATTCGGCGCGGACCTGCGCGCGGATGTCCTCGCGCAGGTCATCGAGGAGATCGCGCAATTCCGAGCGGACGAAGTCGCGGGTGGCGACCTCCTGGACGGACAGGCGCAGGCTCGCGATCTCGCGCGTGAGGAACTCCGTGTCGGCCAGGTTGCGCTCGGCGCGCTGGCGGTCCTGCTCGGCCTGCACGCGGTCGCGGTCGGCCTGACGGTTCTGCGCGAGGAGGATGAGGGGCGCCGAGTAGGAGGCCTGCGTCGAGAAGGCGAGGTTGAGAAGGATGAAGGGGTACGCGTCCCAGGCGTATGCGCGGGCGACCTGGTGGAGGACGACGTTCGCCGCGATCCAGGAGACGACGAAGATCGTCATGTAGAGGATGAAGCGCGGCGAGCCCATGAAACGGGCGGTCGCCTCGGCAAAGCGGCCGAAGCCGTCGGAGGAGCGCGTCCGACGGCGGAACCACGAGAATCCGCGCTCGCGGGGGGTGTCGAGACGATCAGCCATCGATGCTCCTCGCCATGATCCTGTCGGCGACCTCGTCGTCGTAGTCGCGCCAGTCCTCGGGCAGGAGCTCGTCGAGGACGTCGTCGGCGGAGACCGCGCCGAGCAGGTGGCCGTCCTCGTCGACGACGGGAAGGACGGTGAGGTTGTAGGTGGCGAGGAGGCGGGTCACGGTGGCGACATGGGCCTCGGCCGACACCGCTTCGATGTCGGAGTCGAGGATCGTGCCGAGGAGGGTCTGCGGGGGTTCGCGCAGCGCCCGCTGAAGATGGACCATCCCGAGGTACTGGCCGGTGGGGGTCTCCTCGGGCGGGCGGGTGATGAAGGCGACGGTCGCCAGCGATACCGGCAGGTCCTCGCGGCGCACGGATGCGAGCATCTGGGCGACGGTCGCACCGGGGCCGAAGATCACGGGCTCGGTCGTCATGAGGGAGCCGGCGGTGGATTCCTCGTAGGTGAGGAGGCGGCGGACGTCCTCGGCCTCCTCGGGCTCCATGAGGGCCAGGAGCGCCTGCGCCTTCGCCTCGGGGAGCTCGGAGACGAGGTCGGCGGCGTCATCGGGCTGCATGACGTCGAGGACGTCGGCGGCCCGTCCGGCCTCCAGGGCGGAGACGATGGCGACACGGTCGTCGTCGCCCAGCTCTTCGAGGACGTCGGCCAGCCGGGCGTCGGGGAGCTCCTGCGCGATCGCCATCCGGCGGTCGCGCGGCAGGTCGTGGAGCAGGTCCGCGAGGTCGGCGGGGCGCATGTCCTCGGTCTGGGCGAGGAGCGAGGTCGCGGCCTGGTTGGAGTCGGTCTTGAGCAGGCCGCTCACTTCGAAGACGGAGACGTTGAGGGTCTCGCCCGATCGGATGAAGCCGAGCGAGGTGGTCCTCTGGCGCTGCACGTGGAGCTTGGAGATCACCCAGTCCTTCGGTCGGCGCCGCTCCATGGCGACGTCGAGGATCCTGACCTCTCCGGAGCCGTCGTTGAGGGTGACCACGCGATCGAAGAGCTCGGCGAGGACGAGGGTCTCGACGGGGCGCTGCGTGAAGGTCCGCATGTTGAGCAGGCCGGTCGTGATGACCGACCCCGATTCGATCGAGGTGATGCGGGTCAGGGGCAGGAAGACGCGCTTGCGCGGACCGACTTCGACGACGAAGCCGATGACGTTCGCGATCCCCGAGACCCTGAAGGTGACAACGACGTCATGGATGCGGCCGACCTGATCGCCGAGGGGGTCGAAGACCGAGGTCCCGGCGAGCCTGCCGATGTACACGCGGCGTCCTGCGGTTCCGACGCCCATCTGTTCGTTGCTCACGAGGACAGCCTAGGCCCCGGGGTGGGAGGATGGCATCTAGGATCTCTTCGGGTTTCGACCATGGAAGGAAGATGATGGCTGCCCGCACCGCCTCCCCGCAGTTCCAGATGCCCGTCATGCCCTCGGGCACCGAGGTCGCTTCGTACCGCACCTACGCGGAGGCGCAGGGAGCCGTCGACTACCTCGCCGACCGGGAATTCGACGTCAAGTCGATCACGATCGTCGGCACGGACCTCCACCTCGTGGAACGCGTGACCGGCCGTTTGACGATGGGGCGGGCGGCCCTCTCCGGCGCCTCCTCGGGAGCCCTGTGGGGCGCCTTCATGGGGCTCATGATGTCTTTCGCCGCCCCGAGCCGATCGGCGCTCCTGTGGGTGATGTTCGGAGTGGCCGGCGGTGCTCTCGCGGGGATCGTGATGTCGGGCCTGCTGTACGCGATGACCGGGGGCCGCAGGGATTTCACGTCCTCTTCGCAGGTCGTCGCCTCCCGCTACGCGGTCCTGGCTTCGGCCGACGTCGACCGGGCCTTCCAGATGCTGCAGAAGACGCCCGGCAATCAGATGCGCCCCCGGCCTGCGCGGGTGCGCCCCGAGAAGGAGGGGCCGACCGAGTACGGTTCGCGCCCCGACGAGCAGCCGCGATTCGGCGTGCGGCTGAGCGACGCGTCGGAGCGAACCCGGGAATCGGAGCGAAGTCGCGAGTCGGAGGGTTCCGGAACGGTTTCGTAGTGCCTTGAGGTCGCCCGCTGTCGAAGATGATGAATCCCACTGCAATGGGGGTCTGAGTGTTGCTTCCTGGGAGCCGTTGATGCTGAGCCGGTCCGTTGCGTTCAAGCTCGCTTGCGTTTGCGCTGTGATGCCCCCGCTTCTCGTGTCCTGCACGGCGCGGGGAACTGCGCCTTCCGGAGACGGGTCCGGCGGGCAGAGCGTTTCCTTCACCGGCCCGTATGCACTGGAATTAAGTGACGCCTACCAGAATTCTGAGTCGGAGTATTTTCGTGAATCGGTGCGCGATGGCATGATTACCGATTCGGAGTATTTCGAAGCGCAGAATCGGTCGCGTCAATGCCTGGAGGAGAACGGCTTCACCGGAATCGTCATGAATCCCGATGGGACGGGCAGTATCGATGCTCGGACGGACATCAGTGAAGAGGAGGAATCTCGCCTGAAGGTCGACTGCGATACGAAATCAGGGCTTATCGACACGGAGATCTGGTACCGCTCTTTGAAAGCGAATCCTGAGAATGTCGATTGGCCGAGTGCGGAGAGGGATTGTCTGGTGCGGGCGGGGCTTCTTGAGGCGGGTGCCACGGTTGAGGAGATGAATGAGTGGTATATGAGCGGTGATCCGGCGTCGCAGTCGCGTGCCGCGTATGTCTGCTCGCAGGACGCTCTCGGGCACCTCGGCCTCCAGTGAAGCGCATGATGCCGCGGGCCCGACGCGCAGACGTCGGGCCCGCAGCATGCGGGAGGGAGAAACAATGACACGAGCACTTCTGGGAATCGCGGCCCTTGTCGTCGCCATCGGCGCGGGAGCCGCCCTCGGGGCGCTCCTCTTCCGACCCGTTTCCCCCCGGGGGCTCGAAGAAACGCCCGCCGCCGTCGACACCCCCGTCGTCCAGCGCACCATCGACGACAGAAGGAGCATTCGCCTGGCGCTCGAACTCGGGCCGAGCGCATCCCTCAAATCTCCGAGCGACGGCCTCATCACCGAATCGGCGTGTCAGGCGGGCCAAGCGATCGCCTCCGGCGACCATATGATGACCCTCGGCGACCAGAGGCTCTACGCGCTGGCCACCGCCATCCCCTGTGGCGCGACCTGGGTCCGGGCGATCAAGGCGACGACGTCACTGCCCTGCAGGCGGAGCTCCAACGCCTCGGATACCTCGTCGACGCCGACGGGCGTATCGGTCCGCAAACCCTGCGCTCCGTCGCCGACCTCGTCGGCCTGAGCGGCACCCCCGCGTTCTCCTCCTACGCGCTGATCCCCCGGGCCTCCTTCGTCTGGCTCCCCGAGCCGAGCGTCGTTCCCTCCTCCTGCGCCGCATCCGTCGGGGAGGGCATCGTAGAGCACGACGAAATCGCCGTACTCGATCGCACCCTCGTGCGCGCGCGAGTCGTCGACATGCCCGCCGATCTCCTGCCCGGACAGCGACTCCTGACGGTCGATGGACGCGACTTCCCCGTCGAGGAAGCCGGGATCCTCGAAGACCCGCAAGCCCTCGCCGAGTTGCAAACCACCTCCTCGTACCAGCACTGGTTATCGGCGCAAAATGATGAGCCCGCTCCGAATCTCGACGCCTCACTCAGCCTCGCCGAGCCGACCCTCGTTCACGCGGTCAGCCCATCAGCGATCTACGAGGTCGACGCGGCCGATGCTTGCGTCCTCGACAACGGCGTCCCCAGGCCCGTCACGATCGTCTCCTCCGAACTGGGGCAGACCCACATCCTGTTCCCGGACGGGGCGCCCGCACCCGCCTCCCTGCCCGCCCCGCCCCGAAACGCCGCATCATGCAGGTAGTGATCGATTCCGTCGGACACCGTTTCGCCGGAGGCCCCTGGCTGTTCAAAGGATTGAGCGCGCGCCTCGTCCCCGGGCAGATCTACGCCCTCGTCGGCCCCTCGGGAAGCGGCAAGAGCACGCTGCTCAGTCTCATCGCCGGATGGACGGCCCCCGCCGAAGGGACGATCGCGCGCCAGGGGGAGGGGAGGACCGCATGGGTCTTTCAGAATCCCCACGGGACGCCCAGTCGGAGCGTCCTCGATCACGTCGCCTTCCCCCTTCTCGCTGCGGGCGCCCGCCGTGCGGAAGCCGAAGCAGAAGCATTCGACCTGCTACGACGATTCAGATTGGACCCGCTCGCCCATCAAGGCTTCCACAGCCTCTCCGGGGGAGAAGCGCAGCGTCTCATGCTCGCACGAGCCGCAGCCTCCCGCCCCGCCCTCTTCCTCATCGACGAGCCGACCGCCCAACTGGACCTGCTCACCCGCAAGGACGTCAACACGACGATCGCCGCTCTAGCTGACCCCTCAACGATCGTCGTCATCGCAACCCATGATGAGGCGACTCGGGACATGTGCACCCGAGTCATCGACCTGCGCGCGCACCAGGAAGGACCGGAAGCCGCGCAAGCGGGCGCCGGTCCCCGTCGCGACTGTCACCGCCTCCTTCCCCACCCTCCTCCGCCCCGATTCCGGTTTCCGGCCGGGAGCAGTGATATCCGACCAAGTCGCCGAGGCGACAGGAGCCGGAACCGGGGACACGATCGCGAGCGATCAGGGCGGACTCGTCGTCTCCGGCGTGTACCCCTATCCGGACGACGGGAGGGCCTCCGGATACGGGTACATGATTCTCGTGCCCTCGAACACGAGGAGCGTCTACGACGAGTGCTGGGTCGATGCCTGGCCCCAATCCGATCTGGTGACCGGTCTCGTCTACTCCGCCCTCGTCCCTGCGAAGGACTCGCAGGAAGCGACTGCGAGACTCGGTCAGCTCAACCCCGTCCTCGGCGCGCGATTCGCGGGCAAAGATCAATTCGACGCCAGAATCACCCGATTCTCCCCGATCGGAGTCGCTGCGGCCTGCCTGGTGCTCGGTTTCGCCTCCGTACGGCTGCGGCGCCTCCAACTGGCCTCGGGCCTGCACGCGGGCGCCTCGAGAAGAGACATGGCCGGGATCGTGCTCGTCGAAACCCTGTGGTGGCTCGGCCCTGCGATGCTGCTGTCCGAGTCGGCGGCGATCATCCTCATGGCCGGGCTCGGCGTGATCGATGATCCCGCGCCGTTGATCCTGACGAACCGCATCATCTGGGCGGCAACGGTCGCATCCCTTGCGGGAGCCGCCATCGGCTGGTCAGCGACGCGCGAAGATCACCTCTTCTCCTACTTCAAGACGCGATGAGGACGATGAGACGAGAGCTCAGCATCCCTGAGCCGCGGCGATCCAGGCCTCGACCTCGGCGATGGTGCGCGGGATGTCCTCGGAGATCCTGGTGACGCTCCCGTCCTCGTTGACGATGACATCGTCTTCGATGCGGACGCCGATCCCGCGGTATTCGGCGGGGATCAACTCGTCATCGGCGCGGAAGTACAATCCCGGTTCGATCGTGAAGGCCATCCCCGGTTCGAGCAGGGCCTCCTGATACATCTCACGGCGGGCCTTGGCGCAGTCGTGCACGTCGAGGCCGAGGTGGTGGCAGGTGCCGTGAGGCATCCAGCGGCGGTGCTGCTGACCGGCGGGGGACAAGGACTCCTCGACGGTCACCGGCAGCAGGCCCCATTCGCGCAAACGGGCCGCGATGACCCGCATGGCCGCGTCATGGACGTCCTGGAAGCGGCAACCCGGCTCGTTGGCCCTGGCGAGCGCCGCCTCGCAGGCATCGAGAACGGCCTGGTAGACGCGGGCCTGCACCTCGTTGAACGTCCCGTTGACCGGGAGGGTGCGCGTGATATCGGCGGTGTAAAGGGAATCGACTTCGACGCCCGCATCGACGAGGACGAGGTCGCCCTCGTTCACCGGGCCGTCGTTGTCGATCCAGTGGAGCGTGTTCGCGTGATTGCCCGAAGCGGCGATCGTGTCGTAGCCGAGGCCGTTGCCCTCCTCGCGCGCGACCGCGCCGAACGCGCCCTCGATGACGCGCTCCCCCCGGCGGTGGCCGACGGCCCGGGGCAGGGCCCTGAGGATGTCATCGAATCCGCGCTTCGTCGCCTCGACGGCGCGGCGCAGCTCGGCGCGCTCGAAGGGATCCTTGCGCAGGCGGATCTCCGAGAGGCGCTCTTCGAATCTCTCATCCTCGTGCCGGGCGTCCTCGCCGACGGGCAGGCCGGCCTGGGAGCGGACCTCTTCGACCATGGACTCGACATTCGAGTCGACTCCGCGCACGATCCGCAGATCGACCTGACCCGCATCCTTGGCGAGCGCGTCGCGCAGGGTGTCGATGTGGGCGCAGCGCAGGCCCGTCTGGGCGCTCACCTCCTCCAGGGAGGGGCGCGCCCCCACCCAGAACTCGCCGTAGCGCGAATCCGCGTAGAACTCCTTCGAGGTGCGCGAGGCGCGCGGCTTGAAGTAGAGGACGGCCTCGTGCCCGCCGGCCTCGCGGGGCTCGAGGACGAGCACCGCGTCGGGCTCGCGCTCGCCCCCCAGGCCCGTGAGGTGGGCGAAGGCCGAGTGGGCGCGGAAGCGGTAATCGCAGTCGTTGTTGCGCACCTTGAAAGTGCCGGCCGGAACGACGAGGCGCTGTCCCGTGAAGGGCTCGCCCGCGGCGAGGGCGCGAGCGGGAAGATGCTCGGCGGCGCCTAAGCGTTCGACCGGCGCCGTGATGCGCTCGCCCCAGCCCGAGGCCATGAAGGCGCGGAAGGCGTCCGAATCGGGTCGCCTGGACCGGGTGTCGCCCCTGTCGGCCATCGACTGGGGTGCGGATTCTTCGGGAGCGGTGCTGGGCGAATCAGTCATGGCCCCATTGTGGCACTCGATCGGGGCAGCCTATACCCTCGAGGCATGCTCCGGATCGACCTTCACACTCATTCGTCATGCTCAGACGGCACCGACGCCCCCGCTGAACTCCTCGCCGCGGGCGCGGACGCGGGCCTGGACGTCCTCGGCCTCACCGACCATGACACCTTCGAGGGCTGGGCCGAAGCGGAAGCGGCCGTGGCGGACACGGGCGTCGCCCTCGTACGCGGGGTGGAGATGAGCTGCTCGGCCGAGGGCGTCACCGTGCATCTGCTCGGACTGCTGCCGAACCCGGATTCTGCGCGCCTGGTCGCCGTTTTGGACAAGTCGCGCACGACCCGCAGGACGCGCGCCAGGGCGATGGTCGAGCGCCTCGCGGAGGACTTCCCGATCACCTGGGAGGACGTCCGTTGCCGTGCGGCCGAGGACGGTCCCGTCGGCCGGCCGCACATCGCCGATGCGCTTGTCGAGGCGGGGGCCTTCGCGGACCGTTCGGCGGCCTTCCGCGGCGCCCTGCATCCCTCGGGGCCCTACTACGTCCACCACTGGGCTCCCGATCCCGTCGAGGCCGTTGAGATCGTCCTGGAGGCCGGCGGGGTCCCGGTTCTCGCCCATCCCAGGGCGAGGGCGAGGCAGCGCCTCCTGCCCGAGGAGACGATCGCGGCGATGGCCGAGGCGGGGCTCTTCGGGATCGAAAGGGATCATCGCGATCACGCCGCCGAAGACCGGGAGGCCGTCGATGCGCTTGCGCGCGGGCTCGGACTCGCGCTTTTCGGCTCCTCGGACTATCACGGGGCCGGCAAGCCGAACCGGTTGGGCGAGAACCTCACCTCGCCCGAGGTCTTCGACGAGGTCGAGGCGCGCGGCTGCATCGAGGTGGTCCGTCCGTGAGCGCCGTCTTCGACGTCGCGCTCTTCGCGACGACCTTCACCACGCTCATCGTCATCCTCGACCCCTTCGGAACGATCCCCGTGTTCCTGTCGCTGACGGGCCGCATGACGCCGGCCCGGCAGAAGCGGGCGGCGATCCAGGCGACCCTCGTCTCCTTCTCGGTCATCCTGGTCTTCGCGGTGCTCGGCCAGTCGATCCTCCACCTCCTGCAGATCTCGATGGAGGCCCTCAAACTGTCCGGCGGCGTCCTCCTCTTCCTCGTCGCGATGGAGCTCCTCATGGGCTCCGACAGCGAGGAGCCCGATACCGGTGATGAGTCGGTGAACGTCGCCCTCGTCCCCCTGGGGACGCCGCTGCTCGCCGGGCCCGGTGCGATCGTCGCGGTCATGGTCTCGGTCGCTCAGGCGAAGGCCTCGGTCGCCGGCTGGGTCGGTGCGATCGTCGCCGTGGTCCTCGCCCATCTCGTCATGTGGGCGACGATGCGCTTCTCGATGCTGCTGTCGAAGCTCTTGGGCCCCGGGGGCATCATGCTGCTCACGAAGATCATGGGCCTGCTCCTGGCGGCGATCGCCACCCAATTGGTCATGGGAGGGATCTTCGATTTCATTGCGAGCTCCTGGCCCTTGTAGCTCGTGAGAAGTCGCATGAGAACGGGGGCGGAAACGTTTCCGTAATTTCGCGGTAGAGTGAGCACGACGGGAACGTCCGCCGACGGGCGCAAGGCGGTGACACATGCATCGCCCCGGAACGCATCGGCGGCCCTCCCGTAGTGTCCGTTCTCAGCGGGCGCGCCGCTTCAACGCTCAACACTGGAGTACTCATGACGCAGAACCTCCCCGAGACCTTCGCGACCCAGGTGCGCGCCGTCTCCGGCCGTCCCGTCGCAAAGTCGACGACCATGGAGCTGTGGCAGGGCCTGTCCGCTGCCGTCGTCGATCAGATCGCCGACCGCTGGTCCGAAACGACCGAGACCTATGCGAAGGGCCGCCAGGAGCACTACTTCTCCGCCGAGTTCCTCATGGGACGCGCCCTCCTCAACAACCTCTCCAACCTCGGCCTCGTCGACGACGCCCGCTCCGCCCTCGCCGAATACGGACAGGACCTCTCCCTCGTCCTCGAAGAAGAACCGGATGCGGCGCTGGGCAACGGCGGCCTCGGACGCCTCGCCGCATGCTTCCTCGACTCCTGCGCGACCCTCGACCTGCCGGTCGCCGGCTACGGCATCCTCTACCGCTACGGCCTGTTCAAGCAGCTCTTCGACAACGGCTTCCAAACCGAGCACCCCGACCCCTGGATGGAGGAGGGCTACCCCTTCGTCATCCGCCGCGAGGAGGAGGCCCGGATCGTCTCCTACGCCGACCTCACCGTGCGCGCCGTCCCCTACGACATGCCGATCACCGGCTACGGCACGCGCAACGTCAACACCCTGCGCCTGTGGAAGGCCGAACCCATCGAGGAGTTCGACTACGACGCCTTCAACTCCCAGCGCTTCACCGACGCGATCGTCGACCGCGAGCGGACGAACGACATCTCGCGCGTCCTCTACCCGAACGACACGACCTTCGAGGGCAAAGTCCTGCGCGTCCGCCAGCAGTACTTCTTCTGCTCGGCCTCCCTCCAGGCGATCGTCGACAACTACATCGCCCACCACGGCGAGGACCTCCGCGACTTCGCCGTCTACAACGCCGTCCAGCTCAACGACACCCACCCTGTGCTCGCGATCCCCGAGCTCATGCGCCTCCTCATGGACGTCCACGGGCTCGGCTGGGAGGACGCCTGGGAGGTCGTGTCCAAGACCTTCGCGTACACGAACCACACGGTCCTCGCCGAGGCGCTCGAGACCTGGGAGATGACGATCTTCGACCGCCTCTTCCCGCGCATCTCCGAAATCGTCCGCGAGATCGACCGCCGCTTCCGCATCGACATGGCCGAACGCGGCATCGACCAGGGAGTCGTCGACTACATGGCCCCCGTGTCGGGCAACACCGTCCGCATGGCGTGGATCGCCTGCTACGCCTCCTACTCGATCAACGGCGTCGCCGCGCTGCACACCGAGATCATCAAGCGCGAGACGCTCAAGGAATGGCACGCGATCTGGCCCGAGCGCTTCAACAACAAGACGAACGGCGTGACGCCGCGGCGATGGCTCAAGCAGTGCAACCCGAGGCTCGCGGCCCTGCTCGACGAGGTCACCGGCTCGGACGCATGGGTCACCGACCTCGCCGTCCTCGGCGGTTTCAAGGATGCCGCGACCGACGCCGTCCTCGATGCGCTCACCGAGATCAAGCATGAGAACAAGGTCGACTTCGCCGCCTGGGTGAAGGAGCGCGAGGGGATCGACATCGACCCGGATGCGATCTTCGACGTCCAGATCAAGCGCCTCCACGAGTACAAGCGCCAGCTCCTCAACGCTTTCTACGTCCTCGACCTGTACTTCCGCCTCAAGGAGAACCCGGGCCTGGACGTCCCCAAGCGCGTCTTCATCTTCGGCGCGAAGGCGGCCCCGGGCTACATCCGCGCCAAGGGCGTCATCAAGCTCATCAACACGATCGCCGAGCTCGTGAACAACGACGCGGACATCGACGGGCGCATCAAGGTCGTCTTCATCCACAACTACAACGTCTCGCCGGCCGAGCACATCATCCCGGCCGCCGACGTGTCCGAGCAGATCTCGACGGCCGGAAAGGAGGCCTCGGGGACGTCGAACATGAAGTTCATGATGAACGGCGCGCTCACGCTCGGCACCCTCGACGGCGCGAACGTCGAGATCCTCGACGCGGTCGGCCCCGAGAACGCCTACATCTTCGGCGCCACCGAGGACGAGCTGCCCGAGTTGCGCAAGAACTACGACCCGCGCTGGCACTACGAGAACGTCCCCGGTCTCAAGCGGGTCCTCGACGCCCTCGTCGACGGCACCCTCGATGATCGGGGGTCCGGCTGGTTCCACGATCTGCGCTGGTCGCTCCTCGAGTCGGGGTATGAGCCTGCCGACGTCTACTACGTCCTCGGCGATTTCGCGGCTTACCGCGAGGCGAAGGACCGCATGGCAGCCGATCATGCGGATGCGCGCGCCTGGGCGCGCAGGACCTGGGTGAACATCACTCAGTCGGGGCGCTTCTCCTCCGATCGCACGATCCGCGATTACGCGGACGAGGTATGGAAGCTGGAGCCGACGCCGATCGCCAACCCGGCCGACAACGCCTGATCCCCCTCCCCTTCTTCCGGCGAGGTCATCACCTTTCGGCGGCGAAGTCATCACTTTTCTTCGTCGAGGGGATCTGGATGCACCGCCGGGGGCGGACTTATTGAGGTCTGCTCCCGGCGGTTCGTCGTATCCGGGGCCTCCTCTTGTCTGCGCCGCCCGGTGCGTTCGGCCCGTGGGGTGGTGTGCGCCCTCGTCAAGATTGCCGAGGGCGGGGCGAGCCGTGTGCGCGAAGGGGCGTGGATGCGGAGATCCCCTCGGTGAGGGAAGGTGATGACTTCGCCGGATAAAGGTGATGACCTCGCCCTCGGAAAGTGATGACTTCGCCGGAAAAAGGTGATGACCTCGATGAGGGGGGAAGCGGCGCCGCCATCGGGGCCGAGCGCGTCTTGAAACGGCGAACTGTATGAAGGGCTTGACACAGTTCCTTCTGTGTGTCACTGTATTAGTAAGTTAATACAGCAACACATGGAAGGAGCTCCGATGGATTTCGATGGCACGCGGCCGATCTGGCTCCAACTCGCCACCGCCTTTCGCGCGCGCATCGCCTCGGGCGCATGGCCCCCCGCCTCGAAGATCCCGAGCGTGCGCGAACTCGCCCTCGCCGAAGGGGCCAACCCCAACACCGTGCAACGGGCGCTCGGCGAACTCGACCGCGAAGGCCTCACCCTCGCCGAACGCGCCCAGGGCCGATTCGTCACCGACGATGACAGCCTCATCGGCGCGGCCCGCGCACAGCTCGCCCGAGAAGCGACCCTCCACCATCTCGCGCAGCTGCGCGCCCTCGGACTCGGACTCGACGACGCCCAGTCCCTCTTGACCGCACTCTGGAACGACACTCCCATCGAAGGACGGACACGATGAATCAGACCCCGACCCCGCTCGTGAGAATCGAGGGGCTCATCAAGACCTACGGGAAGACTCGGGCCCTGCACGGACTCAGCCTTGACATCGCGCCGGGCCGCATCATCGGCCTCGTCGGCGAGAACGGCTGCGGGAAGACGACGCTCATGAAGATCCTCGCCGGAGTCCTGGCGGAATGGCAGGGCAGGGTCGAGATCAACGGCCGCGCCCCCGGACCGGAGACCAAAGCGGAGATCGCCTTTCTCCCCTGCGCGGACTTCCTCGACACCTCCCTCAACGCCGAGAAGGCAATCGCCCTCTACGAGCGCTTCTTCGCCGACTTCGACGCCGACAAGGCCCGCAGGACGATCGACTACTTCGGCCTTCCCAAGGACCGCACCCTCAAGGAGATGTCCCGCGGCATGGGCCAGAAGCTCCAGATCGCCCTCGTCATGGCGCGCAGGGCTCGCCTCTACGTCCTCGACGAGCCGATCTCCGGCGTCGACCCGGCGGCCCGCGACATCATCCTCGAAGGGATCCTGCGCGACTTCGATCCGGACTCTTCGATGCTCCTGTCCACCCACCTCATCTCCGACGTCGAGCCGATCCTCGACGAGGTCATCATGCTCAAGGAGGGCCGTCTTCTCCTCGCCGGAAACGCCGACGACCTGCGCGACGAGCACGGCATGTCCCT
Organism: Schaalia sp.; assembly: GCF_050312375.1. Taxonomy (NCBI): domain Bacteria; kingdom Bacillati; phylum Actinomycetota; class Actinomycetes; order Actinomycetales; family Actinomycetaceae; genus Schaalia; species Schaalia sp. The sequence continues at coordinate 22,109 of NZ_JBNOYB010000110.1, read as the reverse complement.
CGACCAGCTCTTCAGGAAGGAATACCGCTGATGTTCGCCACACTCTTCGCCCAGGAATTCCGTGAGAACGGGAAGAAGGTCGCCGGACTCCTCGGCGTCGCCCTGCTCGTCGTCGCCGTCTCCGCCGGGGGCGTGCTCTTGAAGATCCCGCTCGTCTCGGCAGGCCTGAAGGCCGTGCTCGTCATCGCCTCGGTCGCGGTCCCCTTCGTCATCGTCGTCCAGCTGGCTTCGGCCTATTGGACGAGCATGTACGGCTCCCGCGGCTACTTCACCCACACGATTCCCGCGCGCGGACGGGACCTGTACTGGGCGAAAACCCTATTCGCAATGCTCTTCGGGCTGCTCGGCCAGCTCTTCGCCGCTTTCGGCCTCCTCGTCTCCTACATCCTGATGAGCCGCGAGGCGGGGATGAGCCTCGCCGAGAGCCTGCGCGCGCTCATCGACATCGCGGGCAAGACTCCGACGGCCGTCGTCGCCATCTTCGTCGTGGGCCTTCTCCTCTCGCTCGTGCAGTGGGTCTTCGGCGGAGCCGCAGTCATGAGCATCGGGGCGGAAGGGCGCTGGAACCGCCAGGGCTTCACCGTCCCGGCGATCGGCCTCGTACTCCTCTACCTCGCGGGTCAAGTCCTCAGCTTCCTCGGAATGCTCCTGCCCGGGTCGATCGATCTTGGAACGATGAGCTTCAGTTGGGGCTCGATGCTCGCCGACTTGCGCAACGGAGCGGAGAATCCGCACATCGGCCTCGGGATGATCCCGATGACCCTCCTCCTCACGATCGTTCTGGCCTTCTTCGGCATCCGTTCGATCGAGCGGCGCACCTCCTTGCGCTAGGACCGCTCGCGCTCCGGCCCCGCCCTCGTTCATCGACGAGGGCGGGGCGTTCGCCGTCATGCCCGGCCGCAGCCGACCGCCTCCGCGTGCGGAGGCGCGGTGAGCGCTTGTACGGGTGCCGGGGGTCCTGGAAGCGTTGCAGTCCGTGCGCGGAAGCGCCGCATCCCCTCGATGAGGAAAGGTGATGACCTCGATGAGGGAGGGCGGTCGGCGACCGGTTACTCCGCGGACTTGTCGCCGCCCTTGCGGCGGCGCACCCGCTGACGAGGGGCCTTCGCCGTCTTCGGCGCGCCCTCGGCGGGCTGGGAGTGATTGCCGCGGCCGCGACCCCGGGTGCCGCGGTCGGAACGGCCCTGCTGGCCGGCCCGGGGCTCGCGATCCCCGTCCTTGGAACGACGATTGCGCTCGCCCGAATGGGCGCGTCCCCGGCCCCCCTTGTCGAGACCGCGGCCCCGCCCTCGTCCCTCCGAGCGGGGACGGGGACCGCCGAGATCCTCGAGGACCTCGGCGTCCAAGCCGGCGAGGGTGCGCTTGGCGCGCGGGAGGCGCCCCGTCGTCCCGGCGGGGATGTCCAGGTCGGTGTAGAGGTGGGGCGAGGTGTGGTAGGTCTCGAGGGGTTCGGGCACGCCGAGCCCCAGGGCCTTGGAGATGAGCGACCAGCGCGGGGTGTCGTCCCAGTCCACGAAGGTGACGGCCGTGCCGGAGTTGCCCGCGCGGCCCGTGCGCCCGATGCGGTGGATGTAGATCTTCTCGTCCTCGGGGCACTGGTAGTTGATGACGTGCGTGACATCGTCGACGTCGATGCCGCGGGCCGCGACGTCGGTGGCGACGAGGACGTCGACCTTGCCCTTGCGGAAGGCGCGCAGAGCCTGCTCGCGGGCGCCCTGGCCGAGGTCTCCGTGCAGGGAGCCGACCGCGAAGCCGCGATCGGTGAGGTCTTCGCCGAGGCGGGCCGCCGTGCGCTTGGTCCGGCAGAAGATGATCGAGCGCCCGCGCCCCTCCGACTGGAGGATCCGCGCGACGACCTCGACCTTGTTCATCGCGTGCACCCGGTAGATCACCTGCTTGACGGTGTTCACCGTCTGGTTCTGGTCCTCGGGGTCCTGGGCGCGGATGTGGGTCGGGTGCTCCATGAACTTGCGGGCGAGCGCCACGACCGGGCCGGGCATGGTGGCGGAGAAGAGCATCGTGTGCCGGTTCGCGGGAACGCGCGACAAGAGGGTCTCCACATCGGGGAGGAAGCCGAGGTCGAGCATCTCGTCGGCCTCGTCGAGGACGACGGTCTCGACGCCGTTGAGGTGGAGGACGCTCTTGCGGAGGAGGTCGATGAGGCGGCCGGGGGTTCCGACGACGATGTCCGCGCCCTTCTCCAGGGCATCGATCTGGGGCTCGAAGGCGACGCCGCCGTAGATCTCGACGATGCGGGTCGACAGGTACTTCGCGGCCTCGCGCAGGTCCTGGGCGACCTGCTTGCACAGTTCGCGGGTCGGCAGGACGATGAGGGCCTGCGGCCTGTTCGGGTTGAGGAGCTCGTCGTAGCCCTCTTCGTCGGGCGCGATGACGTCCTCGAGGACGGGGATGCCGAAGCCGAGGGTCTTGCCGGTTCCGGTCTTCGCCTGGCCGATGATGTCATGGCGGTCGAGGGCGGGCGGCAGGGTGAGCGCCTGAATCGGGAAGGGGTGCGTGATCCCCTTGTCGGCGAGGGCGTCGACGATCGGGTCGGTGACGCCGAAGTCGGCGAAGGTCTTGTGCTCGAGGTCCTCATCGCCGGTGTCGATGATGTCGGGGGTGGCTTCCGGCTCGGCGGCAACGGGGACGATGCTGCCGAGCCTGACGACGCCCGCGGAGTATTCAACGGGGGCGTCGGCCGTGGTCATGGGTGTTTCGGGCGCGTTCGCGCCCTCGTTCGTCGTGGTCGTCACGATCTGCCTTTCCTCCCGGGATCGTCCGGGGGTGGGGGTGGCAGCCGATCGCGCAATATCCGGGGTGCGCCTCGGGCGCAGAAGAAAGCTTCGAAGCGACCGGTCAGCCGTGGTCGCCCCCATTGTACGAGGGCGAGCACGGCTGACCGAGCGGTTATGGCGTCACTCACTCATTTCAAGTGCTCCGGTGCCGCTAGAAGGCCCCGACCTGTCCGCCGACCATCATCCACGTGAAGAGCGCCGCCCCGACGGCGGAGGCCACCCAGATGGAGCGCGTGCGCACCTGCACCCAGACGTTGAGCGCGACGAGGACTGTGAACTGCGGGATGATGACGTTGAGCATCATCATCCACCTTCCCCCGAGTTTCGGGAGCCCGATGACATCCATCCCGGGACCGATGCCCATGTAGCCGGGGACGAAGTGGAAGAGCCACAGGAGGCACAGGCCGAGAACGGCGCAGACCCAGGCGTATGCGAAGCGCTTGGCCCACAGGATGAGATCCCGCTGGCCATCCCGCGCCGGGATCCTCGACATCGTATTGAGACCGAGGCCGTTGACCACGAAGAAGAAGGCCCAGATCACGAGGAAGTAGGGGAGGAGGATGAGGGCGCGTTCGGGAGTCAGGGTCTTGAGCATCGGCCAGAGGACCCGGAACTCCGGGCCCCGGAAGAAGGCCGTGAGGCTCACGACGATGACGGGCCAGGCGATGAGCGCCGCCGACAGGGCGAGCGCGCGGAGGATCCCATGGCGTGCGCCCTGCGCCGGGAGAACCCCGAGGTCGGACCAGCTTCGCTCCTTGCCCGCTCCGGTCTTCTTCCACACGAGGAAGGCGATGAAGGTGAGGAGGGCCGTCACGACCAGCCAGGTCGCGATCCCGTTGCCCATCTGCAGGGGCAGGAAGGGGATCGCTGCGGAGATCGGATCATCGCCGCCGCCCTTCTGGGTGAACAGCGGGTAGAGGAGGATCGTCATGACGATGCTCACGAGCGCCGACACGGCCAGTCCCTTCCGGCCGCCTCCCGCGTACGCGCCCTCGGAGCGGTGCATGGAGCCGAAGGCCGGGAGCCTCAGGAGGAGGCCCAGCAGGGGGATGAGCGAGGCGACGAGAGAGAAGAGGGCGATCGCGCCGCCGATCTCCTTCCACTGGTAGACGTGGGAGTCGGCGGGGATCCAGTGGGGGTCCTCCTGCCCGCCCCGAAGCGCCGCGTTGAACCAGTCGACCACGGCGGTGTTCGAGGCGCCGGAGGTCATGACGCCGAGGTGGGTGCCTGAAACGAGTTCGGCCCGTCGGGCGCTGCCGTCGGCGAAGTCGCCGTAGGTGCGGTTCCATTCGATCGTCTCACCGGGGGCGAGGCCGAAGGCCTCGAGCCGCGCGGGGTGGGTGTTGAGCGACGAGACCGGGAAGGTCGCTTCGCGGTATCCGCCGATCTCCTCGTTGTCGCCCTGGACGAGCAGGTAGTTGCGGACGTCGAGGATGTCCGGGTCCCCGCCGTTGCCCGACAGGGCGACGATCGCTCCGACGGACTCGTCGGCCTTGGCGAGTTTGAGGGCGTAGATCGAACCGGTGGAGTGCCCGAATGCGCCGAGTCGGGTCGCGTCGACGAAATCGAGGGACTTGAGGTGGGCCAGGCCGCTCGCCGCGCCCGACATGATCTGCGGATCGACGCCGTGCTGAGTGGAGTATCCGTGGCCGAACTGGTCGATGCTGAGGACGACGAAGCCTCGGCGCGCGAGTTCGATCGTCCCGAATGTCGTGGTGGCCTCCTTGTCGGATTGATAGCCGTGAAGCGCGAGAAGGCCGGGTGCGGGGTTCTCGGCCGTCACCCACGTCGGGCGGTAGATCTTCGCGACCATCGGCTCATTCGAATCGGTCATGAACTCGACTCGTGTGACCTCGACCCTGCCGAATCCGGAGTCGGCGGATTTCGCGATGAGGCCGCCGCACAGGGCGAGGATCGTCAGGAGGATGAGCGAGAGCCACAGGGCCCGAGTGGAGGCGGAGCCGCGGGAGGAGCGGTCGTGGGGCGCATGCGTCGTCATGGTGTGCATCTCCTGTCGGTCATGCCCGTCCGGAGGCCCTGCGGCAGTCGCGCGTCAGGGTCGGGATCACGTAGAGGGAGGAAGTGGCGGCGATGTAGAGGTCGGATCCGTCGCTTCCGCCGAAGCAGAGGTTCCCGACCTTCTCGGGGACGGGGATCCTGCCGATCTGCTCGCCCTCGGGCGAGTAGATGATGATTCCGTCGAGGCAGGAGCTCCACACGTTGCCCAGCTCGTCGACTTTGATGCCGTCGGGGACTCCGGGGGAGACTTCGACGAAGTCCTCACCGGCCTTCACCCGCCAATCGTCGATGAGGTAGCGGCGGATGTGGTGGCGCCCCATGAGGCCGTCGCGGTTGAGGGCGGCGGAGTCGGCGACGTAGAGGACCGACTCGTCGGGGGAGAATGCGAGTCCGTTCGGTTCGACGACGTCGGTGATCGCGACCGTGAGGCGTCCTTCCGGGGTGATGCGGAAGACCCAGTGGTCGGCGTATTCGCGTCTTCCGGGGTGGCCCTCCTGCGGGTAGATGATCCCGTAGGCAGGGTCGGTGAACCAGATGGAGCCGTCGGAGGAGACGACCACGTCGTTCGGGGCGTTGAATCGGTGCTCCTGCCAGCGGTCGACGATGACGGATATCTCGCCGTCGGTGTCGCGTTCGAGGCGGCGTCGGCCGTGGGAGCATTGGATGACGGTGCCGTCGAGGTCGATGGTGCGTCCGTTGACGTGATCGGGCGAGTCCAGGTGGACGACGGCTTCGGAGGTCTCCGGGGAGCAGTCCCAGACCTTGTCGCCGATGACGTCGGAGAAGCGCAGGGTGTTGCTTCGCGGGATCCAGCAGGGGCCTTCGAGCCATCGGCCCCCTGTGAAGACTCGTTCGAGCGCCGATTCGTCGGCGATCAGGTCTGACATTCTCATTGTCGTCTCCTCGTGGGTGTCACGTCGTTGTGGCTGCGGTCTGTCAGGAGCGGGGGTTGAGGACGCGGATCACGGTTGAATCGTCATCGGCGCCCCGGCCCTGCGCGTTGCCGAGGATGAACAGCTGCTCGGCGGCGGCGGCGACGGGGATGGCGATGCCGGCGCGTTTGGCGGCCTCCGTCACGATCCCCATGTCTTTGACGAAGATGTCGAGGCGCGAGAGCACTTCGGGATCGCGGCCCTCGTCGGCTTCGATGGCCCTGGGGCCGCGGTTGCCGAGCATGAAGGATTCGGCTGCCCCGGCCATGAGCGCGTCGAGTGCGGTGCGCTGGTCGAGTCCGAGTCTGCCGGCGAGGGCGAGGGCCTCTGCGGCGGCTGCGATGTGGACGCCGCAGAGCAGTTGGTTGACGGTCTTCATCGCCTGCCCTTTGCCCGGTTCGTCGCCGATGCGGACGAGGGTGCCGGCCATCGCGCGCAGGATCGCTTCGGCGCGCTCCCAGACCGAGGGGGTGGCCGCCGCGGTGACGAGGAGTTCGCCCTTCCCGGCTCGGAGGGGGCCCCCTGAGATCGGGGCGTCGACGAGGCCGATGCCGGATTTCGCGAGCCGGGCGGCGAGGGCTTCGACGGCCCCGGTGCCGACGGTCGAGGTGAGGATGACGTTCGCGCCCTCGGGGAGGATCCGGACGACGCCCTGCTCGCCGTAGAGGAGGTCTTCGAGTTGGGCCGCGTTGCGGACGGCGACGAGGAGGAAGTCGGCTTCGGCTGAGGCGGCGAGGGCACTGTCGGCGATGGCGATTCCTCGGGAGGCGGCGAGGGCGCGGCGCTCCTCGGAGAGGTCGAAGCCGACGAGCTCGAAGCTTTTCGCGAGGTGGGCGGCCATGGGCAGGCCCATGGCACCGAGGCCGAGGACGGCGATTCTGAACGGCATTGTTCTTCTCCTGTCGGATGGGGCGGGGCGGGGTTGCGTCGTCGGCGCTTACAGCTCGAGTTTGGCGACGACTTCCGCGAGGGATTCGTCGGTGCCGACATTGCCTGCGAAGACGATGTAGGGGATCCCCGCCGCGGGACCGTCGATCGCGGACCAGAGGGAGACGATCCCGGGGAGCATGGGGCCGATGACGCGGGCGCGCCGGATCTCCAGGCCCTTCGAGGCGACGTCGGAGGAGGTGATGCCGCCCTTGGCGACGACGAATCTCGGGGTCGTCCGTTCGATGACGCCGTGGACGACGGCGACGATCGCGGCGGAGACGGCGCGGGCTTGGGCGAGCGCCGTGTCGGGGTCGAATCCGGAGAGCATCGCGCGGGAGGTCCGCAGGATCGCGGTCCCGGTCTGAAGCGCGGCCACGGCTTCGTCGATGAGGTCCGCGATGCAGCCCTCGGGGTCCTCGCCGGTGAGGATGCGGGCGGAGTCGAGGACGAGGACGGGCACGTCCTTCCCGCGGGTCAGGCGGTCGAGTTGGCGGGCGGTCACGCCGACGTGGGAGCCGACGACGACGAGGCCGCCGGCGGTGCAGGCGCGGCCCGATCGGGAGTGCTCGATCTCGGCGGGGGTGAGAGGGGGGTGGGGCTCTTGGCCGATGCGCTCGCGGACGAAGGGCGGGCCGACGCGGTAGATGAAGCGCGATCCGGCCTCCTCGGCGCGGATCAGGGCGAGCGCGAGGGCGCGCATGTCGGCGGTCTCGACGGCGTCGACGGCGATGGGCGTCGAGTTCTTCGCGCTGAGGAGGATGTCGACGGTCCTGTCGGGGTCGGTGCGCAGGGTTTCGATGTCGATGAGGAGGACGTCGTCGGCGCGTCTGGCGCCGCCGGTCTTCTCTTCGACCCATTCGGCGAGTGAGGAGCGGGAGTAGCCGAAGGTGTTGTCCTCGGCGAATTCGGACTCGGCCGCGGGGAGGTACCCGTGGTCGGCCGAGCCAGCGTAGTGGATGCCGTGGACCGTGATGCGTCCGGCTTCGGGGAAGGCCGGGACGAGGACGACCCCGTCGGCGCCGCGCCCGGTCGCCGATGTCAGGGCGTCGGTGATCGTGTCCGTTTCGAGGGGGTAGTGGCCGCGCAGGGTCGAGTCGGAGCGTGAGACGAAGTCGATCTCGACACCGAGCCCCCGCGCTGATTCGAGGGCGGCGGCGACGACCTCGCGGGTGATCCCTTCGGCGTTTTCGGGGCTGAGGGAGCGCGAGTTCGTCATCACGTAGACGGCCGGGGCGCCGCTTCCCAGCGCCCAGGTGAAGTCGTCGACCTCCCAGGAGGTGAGCACCGGGAGGCCGGCGACCGACTGGGTGCCCGTGGGGTCGTCGTCGAGGACGATGTGAATGGGGGCGTGGGAGGCGGCGGATTGGGCTGCGGCGACCTCGGCCGCGGTGATGGAGGGCGCCGGGGGCAGTCCTGCGAGCAGATCGGTGCGGGGGATGAGGGGCATGTTCACTCCTTCGTGATGCCGACTCCCGTCCGAGCAACATTGCTCAGACCTCTGATGTTTAATCTCAGGGTATTCCGCCCTCGTCGAATCGGCAAGGCCCTTCGCGGGAGCTGCGAACCTCAGGAGTCGGTGTTCTGCACGAGATCCAGGCGCGTCTGAGTCATATGCGCCCGCATGGCGTCCTTCGCGGCCTCTTCATCGCGGATCCGAAGGGCGTCGAGGATCGCGCGGTGGTGATTCTGCGCCCGCTTGCGCACTTGGGGATGGGAGGCCGTGACGACACGAGATTCGTGGAGGGCCTTTTCAAGCGGGGACATGACGACGGGGATGAAGGGGTTCGCGGAGGCGAGGAGGATCCGCCGGTGGAATGCCAGGTCCTCCTCGATGTGCCGGGACACGTCATCGGCCTCATCGGCCGCCTCCATCGCCGTGATGTGCGACGCGAGGGCGGCGAGATCCGCCTCCGAGCGATTGCGCGCCGCCAGGCCGACGGCGCCGACCTCGATCATCCGGCGAAGCTCGGTGAGACGAAGGCCGACGTCCCTCGGGGACGAGTCGTGCAGGGCGCAGGCGACGAGGGTCGACAGGTCGTTCCACTGCGCGCGCGGTGCGACGAAGGTGCCCCGGCCCTGGACGACTTCGAGGATCCCGCGGTCCTTGAGGATCCTCACCGCCTCGCGGGCGGTCAGCCTCGAGACGTTCAGGCGCGAGGCCAGGTCGCCCTCCGGGGGCAGCGCCTCGCCCTCCTGATACTCGGCATCGATGATCGCCTTGGTGATGTCGTCGACGACCTGTTCGACGAGGTCCCGCTTCATTCCAGTGCCTTTCCCTGTGGACTCGGCTTCAAGGATCGCACTATTCCGACGAGGAGGCGGGGCATGAACGGTCTCGAGCCGCAAGACCGATCGTGAAAGGCGCGGAGGACGCCGCTCCGCACGATTACGCTGGGGGCATGGACACCGAGTACGCACCCGTTCCCCACGAGGACGTTGAAGTCATCGGCCTGCTCGCCTACTCCGCGCTCGCGGTGATGACGCGACTCGCCAAGGACGGCGATCAGGCGCCCGATATCGAGGCGCACATCGAGCACGCGCGGATGTCGGCGCGCGCATTCGAGATCTTCGAGCAGCTCGAGGTGTGGGCGGCTCATCGAGGCATCGACCTCCTCGCCGCCGCGGGCCAGTATTCCGGCCTGTACGACGATCTGGACGCGAGGACGCGGCCCACGACCTGGTTCGAGCGCACGGTGAAGACCTACGTGACCGTCGGCATCATCGGGGATCTGCTTCTCGAGGTGTCCCAGCGCCACGAGCTCTTCGACGGCGAGGCCGCACCCTGGGACCTCACGCAGGGCGAGTGGGAGCGGACGCATCTTGCGCCCGTGACCGCCGCCGACCCGCAGCTCGCGGCCCGCCTGTCGCTGTGGGCGCGCCGTGTCGCCGGTGAGGTTCTCGGATTGGCCAGGGCGACGCTGTTCACCCACCCGGACCTCGCTCAGGACCCGGATACCGCCGACGCGATCGCGGCCTTCGTGACGAAGCGCCACGGCGAGAGGATGGCCCAGATCAATCTCAAGGCCTGACGGGACGGGGCGGGACGAGGGATCCTCCCGCCGCCCGCCCCGCGCGCCGCTTCGCTGCCGTGCCCGGCGCCTTCGGGGCGAGGGCGCGGTCCCTCAGACGATGGCGAATCCGACGCGGCGCTCGATCTGCTCCCCGATCTGGACGTAGGCGATCGAGCGGGCGGGGATGAGATAGCGCTGGCCCTTGTCGTCGGTGAGGTCGAGGACGGAGAGGGATTGGACCGCCGCGTTGACGCGCGACACGAGTTCTTCGCGCTCGATGTCGAGGTCGATGGAGATTTCGCGGGCGGAGCCGCGGATACCGATCGTGATGTTCATGTGTCCTCCTGAGGGGTTGATCCTGGTCCTCATGCTAGGCGCCGCAAACGCCCATGGCCTGAGGGAGGATTGAGTCATGAGCGGAATCCGTGTTCAGGTGAGGCCCAGGCCCGCGGGGTGGGCCGATGTGCCGAGTCTCGATCGCGCCCAGGAGGCGGTGCGCGATCGCGCCCGAGTCGCCTCCCTGGTCGTCAGGGGCGCACCGGGCTCGGGGCGCACCACCTGTGCGCTCGCCGTCATGGAGGACGCGGCCGAGCGCGGTGAACGGGCGATCCTCCTCGTCCCGGACCGCGTGAGGGCGGACGCCCTGACTCCGCGCGTCCAGGCACTCGTGCCGCAGACGGTGCGCCCGGTGAGGACGCCCGCCTCCTTCGCGTACTCGGTGGTGTCGGCCTGGCGTCTGAATCGACACGATCCGCTGGGCCCGGTCGAGCTCGTGACGGGCGCCCTCCAGGATGAGCTCATCGCCGAGCTCCTCGAGGCGGTCCCGGCGCCCTGGCCGGACTCGCTGCCGCCCGAGATGCGCACGATCCCCGCCTTCCGGGACGAGCTGCGCGATCTTTTCGCCCGGGCCGGCGAGGTGGGCTTCGACGGCGCGGCCCTCGCCGACGCCGGGTACCGCTTCGCCCACCCGGAATGGGTGGCGGCGGGGGTGCTCCTGGAGGCCTACCTCTCGGGCGAGTCCTTCTCGGTCGAGCACCGCGACGTCGTGCGGGTGGATCTGGCCAGGATCCAGTCGCTCGCAGCTGAGCTCATCGACGCCTGGGAGGCCGATGCTCCTGAGCGCGCCGTCGACGGGGCCTTCGAGGCCCCCGATCTCGTCGTCGTGGACGATCTGCAGGATTGCACGCCCTCGACGATCCGCCTGCTCACCTCTTTGGTGAATGCCGGAAGCCGCGTCGTCGCCTTCGCGGACCCGGATGTGGCGATCGCCGGCTATCGCGGGGGTGAGCCCCATCTGGACGGCCGCTTGAGCGAGGCGATCAACGCGGAGGCCATGGACCTCGGCGCCGTCCACTGCCAGGGACCGCGCCTGCGCGCCTGCGTGAGCGGGATCGTGGAGAACATCTCGCAGACGGGTTCTCCCGCGAGGCGTTCGGCCGAGGGGCGCGGCGCCCCGGATCCCGATGCCGTCCGCGCCCATATCGGCGGCTCGAACGCCCAGCTCGGCGCTCATATCGCCCACGCGCTGAGGCAGCACCGCCTCCACGACTCCATCCCCTGGACCGAGCAGGCCGTCATCGTGCGCTCCGCCGCTCAGGCCGAGGAGTTCGCCCGCTATCTGCGCCGCGGCGGCGTGCCGGTCGAGGGCGGGGCGCGGGCCTTCGACTTCGCCGCTCACGCGACCACGCGCGCTCTGCTGGAGCTCATAGCCGGGCAGGACCGCATCCCCGAGGAGCAGCGCGCGCGTCTGCTCGTCTCCTCGCCGCTCATCGAGCTCGACGGCCTGGAGCTGCATCGTTTCCTCGCGGGCCTCAACGCGCTGGAGCCCGCCGCCCACGATGATGACGATGAGGAGCATGCGGATTTCCTCATCGGCGTGAGCCGCCTCCTCGACGATCCATCGCTGTGGCGGGACCGCGCGAGGGGGGCGCTGCCCGGGGACCTCGAACGGGCTCACCGCCTCTGGAGGGAACGGGACGGAGTCGGCTCCCTGAGGCCCCAGGAAGCCCTGTGGCGGATGTGGGAGCTCGCCGAGCGCGCCGAGCCCTGGCGCGAAGGCGCGTTGAAGGGGGATGACGACTCCGCATGGTTCGACGACCAGCTCGATGCGCTTGTCGCCCTCATGCGAGTCGCCGACGTGTGGGAACAGCGCAATCCCTCGGGAACGGCGGCCGAGTTCGCCCGCGGGCTCCTCGACCGTCAGGTGCCGATCGACACCATCGCCCTCGTCGGCGTGCGGCCGCCCGGAGTCGCGGTGCTCACACCCGCGCAGGCGGTCGGCCGGCACTGGAAGGTCGTCGCCCTCGTCGGCCTCCAGGACGGCGTCTGGCCGAATACGCGCCTGCGCACCCGCACCCTGCGAGGCGATCTCATCACCGAGCTGGGAACGGGGCGGATCGCGGATTCCTGGGACGGGTCGGCTTTCCTCGACGACAACCCGAAGAACGCGCGCAAGGAAGTGCTCAACGACGAGCGCCGCCTCCTCGCGGCCGCAGTGTCGCGCTGCACCGGGGTACTCCACATCGGGGCCGTGAGCGCTGAGGACGCCGCGCCCTCGGTCTTCTTCGAGCAGCTCGCGGCGAGCGCGGGACTCGAGGGTGAAGACGCGCCGATCCTGTCTCCCGCCCCGGCCCCCTTGAGCATCTTCGGCCAGATCGCGGATCTGCGCCGTTGCGCAGCGCGCGGCGATGACGAGGCGGAATGCGAGGAGGCGGCCCTCCTCCTGGCGCTCCTGTGGCGCGAGGGCGTCGTCTCGGCGGACCCGGCCACCTGGACGGGCGAGGGCCCCCTCTCCTCGAGCGAGCCGATCGCCTCGGGAGTCGTCCGATTGAGCCCGTCGAAGTTCGAATCGGCGATGAAGTGCCCGCTCAAATGGTTCTTCTCCGACATCGGCGCTGAAGGCCCCGCAGGCGACGCCCAGAGGATCGGCACTCTCATCCACGCGATCGCCGAGAAGGCGCCCCACGGAGACGGGGAGGCGCTCGAAGAGCTCTTCCAGGCCGAGCTCCGCGAACTCGACATCGACACGGGGACGTGGGAGGGGCAGGCCTTCGTCGAGAAAGCGCGTCGGCGCCTTGAGAACCTGGCGTCCTACTTCGTCGGCGTTCCCGGTGACGTGGACACCGAGACCCCGATCGACGTGAGGATCGGCGATGCGGTGATCGGCGGCAGGATCGACCGCATCGAGAAGGTGGACGAGGGCGTGCGGATCGTCGACCTCAAGTCGGGGTCGGCGATCTCGGTGAGCGAGGCGGAGCTCCATCCCCAACTCGCCCTCTACCAGCTGGCCCTCGCGGAGCTGGGCTTCGACGTCGTCGGCGCGAGGCTCGTGTATCTCAACGGCAACAAGCCGGCTGAACGCCACCAGAAGGCATTCGACGAGGAGACGCGTGAGCGCTGGCTCGATGCGCTCAAGACCGTGTCGGGGACCCTTCGCGCCAGTGCCTTCGTCGCGAAACCGGATCGGAAGACCTGTCAGCACTGCTCATTCACGAAGGTGTGCCCCGCCGACGAGCGGGGCAGGAAGACGGTGGACTGAAATGGGGGAGAGCATGCTGTCGGCCAAGCGGATCCAGGAGATCGTGGACCCGAAGGTCGTGCCCACGGCGGAGCAGGAGGCGATCATCGAGGCGCCCCCCGGGCCGCTGCTCGTCGTCGCGGGCGCGGGTTCGGGCAAGACCGAAACGATGGCCATGAGGGTCTTGTGGGCACTGGCGAATCACGAGGAGCTCACTCCCGGTCAAGTCCTCGGACTCACCTTCACGAAGAAGGCCGCCGGCGAACTCGCCGAGCGGCTCTCGGAGCGCGTTTCCCTCCTCGCGAAGGCGGTGCCGCGGATCGATGCTGCGGAAGCCCCGGTATCGCTCACCTACAACGCCTTCGCTCAGCGGATCGTCGGGGAGCACGCGCTGCGCATCGGAGTGGATCCCGACTTCCGCATGCTCGGTGAAGCCGGCTGCGTCCAGCTGATGACGGACATCCTCATGGCCTGGCCGAAGGCCATCGATACGGAGATGTCGATCGCCACCGCCGTGAATCAGGCCCTGAGCCTTTCCGGGCAGCTGGCGGAGCACGAGTACGACCTCGAGACGGCGCGCGCACGCCTCGAGGAGTACTCGGCGGAGCTCGAGGAGATCCCCGCGAGCAACGATGCGATCCGCAACGCGATCCGCGCGAATCGACGACGCATCGCCCTCCTCGACCCGATCGGGGAATTCCAGCGCCGGAAGAGGCGGATGGGGGTCCTCGACTTCTCCGATCAGCTCGTCCTCGCCACGCGGATCGTGCACTCGTCGCCCGAGGCGGTCGCCTCGATCAGGGGCGAGCACCGCTTCGTGCTCCTGGACGAGTTCCAGGACACCTCGGTCATCCAGATGAGCCTGCTGTCGGCCCTTTTCCACGACCATCCGGTGACGGCCGTCGGAGATCCCAATCAGGCGATCTACGGGTGGAGGGGCGCTTCGGCCTCCTCCCTCGACTCCTTCCTCGACAGGTTCTCCGCGAAGGGCGCCGGGGGGCGGATGCTCGCCCTGTCCACGGCGTGGCGCAACGACCGCCGGATCCTCACCGCGGCGAACCGGGTCGCCGAGCCGCTGAGGCGGAGCGCGCGCACGGCCCCCTCGCCCCTGCTCGTCGAATCGCCTTTCGCCGGCGAGGGGGATGTGCGCGTCTCCTATTCCGCAACGGTTGAAACCGCAGCCGCCGAGGTCGCCGAGTACGTCGAAGGACTGAGGCGCGCGCATCGGGGCGAGGACTATTCGATCGCGGTCCTCGCGAGGAAGCGCAAACACTTCCTCCCCATCGATCACGCCCTGCGCGATCGCGGGATCCCGACGCAGATCATCGGTCTGGGCGGTCTGCTCGACCAGCCCGCCGTCTCCGACCTGAGATCGGCCCTCGAGATCACCGAGGACGTCCAGAATTCCCCTGCGCTCCTCCGCCTCCTCGTCAGACTCGATCTCGGAGCGGCCGATCTGGCGATCCTCGGCAAATGGGCCGGGGAACTCGCGGTCCGGCAGGGGCGCGATCGGCATTCGGCCTTCCTCCTCGAAGCCGTCGACAATCCGCCCGAACCCGGATGGCGGCGCTCGAAGGAGTCCCCCGCCTTCACCGGAACGGCGTGGCGACGGGTGAGTCTTCTCGGCTCCCGCCTCAGGGCGCTGCGCTCCCTGCGAGGACGCGGACTGGTCGATCTCGCCGAACGCGCGATGAACCTGCTGTCCATCTCCGATGATGCGATCGCCGATCCCCTCGGGGTGGGGGCGCGCGAGGCCCTCGACGCCTTCATCGATGTCATCGCCGATTTCGAGGAATCCGTTGAGTCGCCGACTCTCTCAGGGCTCCTCTCCTGGCTCGAGGCGGCCGAGGAGAACGAGAGGGGCCTGGCGGGCCCCGCGGTCGAAGCGGATCCTCTTGCCGTCCAGATCCTCACGGTCCACCAGTCGAAGGGCCTGGAGTGGGACGGGGTGATCGTCTTCGGCCTCACTGACGGATCCTTCCCCTCGCACGACTCATCCAAGAGCATCACGTGGTGCGATGAGCCCCCGGCGACTTCAGGATGGGTGAATAACCCGGGGGAGCTCCCGCACCATCTCCGCGGGGACGCGATCGATCTGCCCGACTCGAGCATCGACCTCACCGCTGAGGGGGGTCCCGCGGCCGCGTTCAGGAAATGGCTGGACGGCAGCTACAAGCCTGCGCTCGGCAGGCACGCCGAACGCGAAGAACGGCGCCTCGCTTACGTGGCCCTCACCAGGGCGAAGCACGACGAGCTTCTCATCGGATCCTGGTTCGATACCGCGACGAAGCCCCACCCGCCGTCGCGCTATCTCGAAGAGGCCCGCTTCGCCCTCGTCGACGATGCGAGGACGGTCCTCCAGACCCGGCAGATCGCCTTCGCGAACGGGAGGAGGGAGGACCTGGACGATGAGATGGCCGAGACCCTCGACCGCCGTCTCAAGGAGCTCGAGTCGGCCGTCCCCCCCTGTCCGCAAGACGAGGAACTGGAGAGCCTGCGCGCGAAGGACGAGGATCCGCTCTTCCCCGTCGCGCCGGGGCCCTCGCGTGAACTGGTCGCGGAGTCGGCCGAACGGGTCCGCCGCGCGCGAACCCAGCTGCATTCGGACGCGGATGTCTTCGCCGTTCTCTTGGACATGGGGGCCACGGAACGGGTGCGCGACATCACGGCCCTGCTCAAGGAGCGCCGCCTTCGCGCTGAAGAAGCCGAGCAGGTGATCTGGAGGGACCGGATTCCCGCGACCGCTGTCTCCTCCCTCTTGGAGGATCCGCGTTCCTTCGCCCTCAAAGCGCGCCGCCCGATGCCGAACCCGCCGGCGGCGAACTCCTCACTCGGCACGCTGTTCCACCTCTGGGCGGAGCGTCAGCTCCATCAAGCCTCGGGCGAGCTGTGGGAGGAACCGATCACGGGCCTTGAATCCCTCGACGAGGCGGGGCGCGCCCGCTTCCAGAAGATGACGGAGCACTTCTCCCGGCTCGAGATCGTCAGGACGGGTTCGCCGATCGCGATCGAAGAGCCCTTCTCGCTCGAGCTCGCGGGAATGAGCATCGCGGGACGCATCGATGCGGTCTTCTCCGACGCGCAAGGGCGCACCGTGATCGTCGACTGGAAGTCCGGGATGACGCCGAATCCGGGAACGGATCCGGCGAAGCTCCGCTATTTCGCGACGCAGCTCAGGCTCTATCGGGCCGCATGGGCGCGCGTCCGCTCCCTGCCCGAGACCGAGGTCGATGCGCTGCTCGCCTTCGTCGCAACGGGTGAGGTCATCGATCTGCCGACGATCGAGAGGCTCGCGGGAGTGGACCCCGCGGTCCCGATCGAGGAACTCGTCAGGCACGCCCTCGAATCCCAGGGACGCTCGTCCGACGAGGAGTGAACGAGGGCCATCTCCGACACGCAGCGCGGCCGCGACATCGCGTTCGCCCGACGAGGAACGAACGAGGAGGAACGACTGCGGCCCGCTGCGGGTGGACCCGCAGCGGGCTCATCAAGATGCATGATGCGAGAGGGGACGGGTCTAGTCCCGGTCGAAGTCGTTGAGGTCGAGGCGCTCTGTGGGCGCTTCGTCCTCGGAAACGCTGCGCATCGCCGATGACGAAGCGCTGCTCCCCTCCGGTGATGAAGCACTGCGCGCTTCCGGCGACGAAGCGCTGCGCACCGCCGACGAATCCGAGTCGGCGGCAGGATCGCTCAGCGCGCGCCTGCGCGGGATGAGATCCGCATCGCCGAGGTCCCGGCTCAACTCCGACAGCATCTCGCGCGCATCAGCGATGATCGAACGATCCTCCGCATGAAGGCCGTGGACGAGCCATCTCACGAGGGCGAGTTCCGAGAGCAGCTGAGCGCGGGTGAACAGCTGGAGGTCACTGCGGCTGCGCTCCAGGGAATAGGCCTCCTTGAAGCGCTCGAGGAAGGCGTCGGAGGCCTGGGCGAGCACCCAGGCGATGTCCTGAGCGGGGTCGCCGAGATGAGCGGAGGTGAAGCCGGTGAGGGCCCTGACCGTACCGGCCTCGACGATCACCGAGTTCCCCTGCAGATCCCCGTGGATGGGGGCGGGGGCGAAGCGCCACAGCGACACCTCGTCGAGCGCCGCCTCCCAACGGTTCCACAGGTTGGCGGGGATGAGGACCTGCGCTGCGGCCTCGTCGAGCAGGGCCAGGAGGCGGTCCCGGCATTCCTGCGTGGTGTACGCGGGCAGGTGGATGCCGGTGTAAACGACGTCGGGAAGATTATGGAGGGAGGCCAGGGCCTTGCCGAGCGAGGCGGGGAGGAGATGGGGGTCCTCGAAGTCCTCGGCCTCCATCGTCCTTCCGCCGAGGTCCTGATGGACGATGACGCGGTCGCCCTCGGGAGTGAGGGCGGTCCCGTGGATCCTCGGGACGTCGAAGGGGATGCGCTTGGCATCCTTCGCCTTCGCGAGGCGGGAGAGAACGCCGGACTCGGCGTCGAGGTCGAGTCCGCCGACCGTGTCATGCGGGCACACGACGGTCCACTTGTTGCCGGAAAGGTCGACGATGCCGGTCACCGACATGACTTCATCCGAGAACTGCGGGGGGCGCAGCCCGACGACCCGGAGTCCGGGGACAGCGGCTGTCGCCAGGGCTGCGAGTTCGAGGGGGGTCTTCGCGCGCATCACGCTTCCACGGTACATGCCCGAGGGCCTCGGTGAGACGAAGACCCCGAATATGCGGACGGGCGTCTGCCTCCGTCCACAATCGGGCGAAACGGCCACACGCGCGGCCTCGGATTTGGTACTTTCCGAGCATTCGACGCGAAGGCGCGTCGAAGCTGACGGTTTCGATGAGTGGGACATCTCATTCGGGAGTGCTCATGGCGGATGAGGCCATTGACGACCACCTGGACTGGATCCGGGAACGGCTTGCGGCGGGCGGAGTCGATCCGGCGACCTCGCCCGAGGCGATCGCGCGCATCATCGACGACGCGATCGACATGCTCTCGGGCCCGATGTCCGTGCCCGAACGCGAGGATCTGGCGCGGAGCCTGCAGGCCGCGATCGTAGGGCTCGGGCCCTTGCAGCCCCTCTTGGACGACCCGAGCGTGGAGGAGATCTGGCTGAACTCGCCCTCCCGGGTCTTCGTCGCGCGTAACGGAGTGCCCGAGTTGACCACGGTGATCCTGTCCGATCAGGAGGTCCGCGATCTCGTGGAGCGGATGCTCCACCATTCGGGGCGCAGGCTCGACCTGTCGCATCCCTTCGTCGACGCGATGCTCTCGGGAGGCGAGCGCCTCCATGCGGTGATCCCGCCGGTCACGGCGGGCCACTGGTCGGTCAATATCCGAAAGCACGTCCAGAGGGCCCGATCTCTGGCCGATCTCGTCGAGGCGGGCATGGCCTCCTCGGCGATGGCGGCCTTCCTGCGGGCGTCGGTGGTGGCGGGGCTGTCGATCGTGGTGTCGGGGGCGACCCAGGCCGGCAAGACGACGCTGTTGCGGGCGCTGCTCGGCGAGGTGCCGAGGACCCGGCGCGTCATCTCCTGCGAGGAGGTCTTCGAGCTCGGGCTTTCGAATCGGGACTGCGTGTCCTTGCAGACCAGACCGGGCAATCTCGAGGGACGCGGCGAAGTGACGCTGCGCGACCTCGTGCGTGAGACTCTGCGGATGCGGCCCGAATGCCTCGTCGTGGGAGAGGTGCGCGGCGCCGAGGCGCTCGACCTCCTGCTCGCCCTCAATGCGGGCGTGCCCGGGATGGCGACGGTGCACGCGAACTCGGCGAAGGAGGCGCTGTCCAAGCTCACGATGCTGCCCCTGCTCGCGGGAGAGAACGTCCGCTCCGATTTCGTCGTCCCGACGCTCGCGGCGAGCGTCGACCTCGTGTGCCACGTGGATCGGGACTCTTCGGGGCGGCGCCGCGTGACGGAGATCCTTCATCTTCCGGGCAGGGTGGAGGCGGATCGGATCGAGACCTCGCTCCTGTGGTCCTTCGACGGCGTCCGCGCGAAGCGCGGTTCGGGAACGGCCGAGCTGCACGAGCGCTTCGCGGCCGCGGGTGCGGATCTGTCATCCCTCCTGGGGGCTGAGGCATGAGCGCCTATCTCGTGGGACTGGTGATGGGGGTCGGCTGGGTCCTCATCCTGAGCGCGCTCTTCGGCGCCCCGGCCTTCTCCCCGCCCGCGCCCAGATGGTATCCGGCTTGGACCGATCAGGTGACGAGGGCGAGGATCACGGGATTGACGCCGCTGCGCCTCGTGGGCGTCAGCGCCGCTTCGATGCTCATCATCGCGCTGCTCGTCTACGCGTGGACGGGCGTTGCGGCCGTGGCCGTCATCGTCTCAGCGATCTGCGCGCCGGTGCCGCAGATGCTCGTGGCGGCGAGGGCGCGCGCCTGGGCGAAGAAGTCCCGCGAGGCCTGGCCCGAGGTCATCGATTCGCTCGTGTCGGGCGTGCGCGCCGGGGCCGGCCTTCCGGAACTCCTCGCGGAGCTGGGCGAGACGGGCCCGGAGGAGCTCCGCCCGGCTTTCGTGAAGTTCGCCCTCGACTATCGGGCGGAGGGGCGCTTCGACACGGCGCTGACGCGGCTCAAGGGGCGTTTGGCGGATCCGGTCGCCGATCGGATCGTCGAGGCCCTGCGCCTGGCGAGGGAGGTGGGCGGTGCGGATCTGTCGGTGCTGCTCCGGGATCTGGGGGTCCTGCTGCGCGAGGACGCCAGGGTGCGCGGGGAGCTCGAAGCCCGCCAGTCCTGGACGGTCAATGCGGCGCGTCTGGCGGTGGTCGCGCCGTGGCTCGTTCTCGTGATGATCTCCGCGCAACCGAGGGCGGCGGCCGTGTGGAACACCCCCGCGGGGATCCTCATCCTCGTCTCGGGCGCGGGGGTCTGCGTGATCGCCTACCTCGCGATGCGCGCCGTGGGGCGTTTGTCCTCTGATCCGAGGACTCTGCGGTGAGGGGCGTGATGGGGGCCCTGGGCGGTGCGAGTCCGACGCTCGTCGGTCTCGCCTTCGGGGCGGGGGTCCTGCTCGTCGCGGCGGCCATCGCTGCGAGGCGCCCGAACTTCGCCCGGCGGGTGGCGGCCGGGCGCCCCGCGAGCATGCGCGCTCCGGGGAGGGGGAGGGGATCCTCCGTCTTCGCGGCGCTGGCGGATTCCCTCGGGTCGACGACGCCGACGGTCGTGCGGCGCCTGGTTCTCCTGGGCGCGGATCCCGATCCGGCCCCCTTCCGTCTGCGGCAGGCGCTCGCGGGCGGTGCGGGAATGGGGTGCGCGGTCGCTTTCGGGGCGCCTTTCGCGTGGTCGAGAGGGGCGAGCGGGCTCGCGTCGCTCATCGTCCTCGGAACGCTCGGCGCATTGGCGGGCGTCGCCCTGTGGGATCGTCTCCTCAGCGTGCGGGCGAATGCGCGCCAGCGTCGGATCGACGTGCAGGTGCCCGACGCCTCGGAGCTCCTGGCCCTGGCCGTCGGGGCGGGGGAGTCGATTCCTGCCGCTCTGGAGCGGGTGGCGCGGATCTCGAACTCGGATTTGGCTCATGAGATCGAGGTGACCGTCGCGGAGATCAGATTGGGGCTGCCGAGCACGAGGGCGCTCGGCGAGCTGGGCGCGCGCAATGACTCGGCGCCTCTGGACCGTTTGTGCCAGACGCTGATCACGGCGATCGAGCGGGGGTCTCCGCTCGCCAGGGTCCTTCACGATCAGGCGAGGGACATCCGTGAGGCGTCGCGTCAAAGGCTCTTGGAGGAGGGCGGCAAACGGGAGATCGCGATGCTCCTGCCGGTCGTCTTCCTCATTCTCCCGGTCACGGTGCTCTTCGCGCTGTATCCGGGGCTGATGGCTCTTGAACTGATGCCCTAGGTCCGTGGACAGGGGCTTCACGATTCCCCATCCGGGGAGGATAAGGAGATGGGAAATGAATGAATTCAGGGGGATCGGGGCCCGTGCGCGCGGAGTGCTCACGGCGTTCCGCGATGGTCTCCTCGCCCGGGCGAGGACGCAGGGCGACCCCGAGCGCGGGGATGTGCCGGGCTGGGTGCTCATCACTTTGATGACGGCGGCGTTGGTCGTCGTGATCTGGGGGGTGGCTTCGGATCGACTCGTGGAGATCTTCAACCGTGCGATGGATTCGCTCTCTGCGATCTGAGGAGGGCTCCGAGGTCGTGTCCCACGCCCTCGTGCAGGTCATCGTCCTCATCGTGGTCCTGGCGCTCCTCCAGTTGGCCTTCGCCTTGCACACGCGGAACATGGCGATCGCGGCTGCGGGGGAGGGGGCCCGGCGGGGCGGGCTCCTCGGGGGTTCTCAGGCCGAGGCGGTCGAGCGGACGAGGGCGCTCTTCGCGGACTTGGCCGGTGCTCATGATGCCCGGATCAGCGCGGAGCGGAAGGGCGTCGACGGTGCCGAGGTCCTCGTGGTGACGGTGACGACCAGGATCCCGATCCTCGTGTCATGGGGACCGCAGTGGCTCACGGTTTCCGGATCGTCCCTGATCGAGGAGGGATGATGAGGCGTTGGGCCCAGGAGGGCGGTGAGGCGACGGTGGAGTTCGTCGGCCTCGTGTTCCTGCTCGTCGTCCCCGTCGTCTACCTCGTGGTGAGTCTCGCGCAGGTGCAGGGCGCTCTTTTCGCCGCTGAGGCGGGGGCCCGGGAGGCGTCGCGGATCCTCGCGGAGGATTCGGGGGACGAGGCGAGGGCGCTCGCCCAGATCGGCCTGGCCTTCGATGACTTCCATGTGGCCTCGAGCCCCCGGACCTCCTTCGGGTGCCGGGTGTGCTCGGGACCCGATCGTGATGTCGAAGTCGAAGTGTCGGTGCTCGTCCCCCTTCCCTTCGTCCCGAGGTGGGCTCAGACGCGCCTGGCGATCCCCGTCAAGGCCCGTTCGGCGACCCTGGTCGAGGGCGTGCGTCTCGATGAGTGAGAGGGGGAGGCGCGCGGGCTTCGGGGGGATCGGGGGCCGAGGGGAGG
>NZ_JBNOYB010000109.1:0-4002 GCF_050312375.1 Schaalia sp. | reverse complement strand
TCTCTCGGGCGGACGCGAGTCCACCCGCCCCCCGGGCTTTTCAAGCCCGAGCAGGTCGAGAAGAATCCGCGGCCACGACGCCCGCCCCTCCCCGGCTCCGGCCCGGCCCCGATCAAGGGGCCCTTTCAGGGATTTCGACCGCCCCTCGGGGCCTCCTCGCACCGGTCCGACTCCCGTTTGCCGAGTGTTTACCCTATGATGCCCTAAGTATGCACCGGCACCACCGGTGCCAGTCGCCCCAGTGACGACGCCACCGAAAGCGGGAGGACCACTCCCGTTCCACTGTCAGAAGGACTGTCCATGCTTCGCTACATCGGACGGCGGCTCCTCCAGACCATCCCGGTCTTCTTCGGCGCCACGTTCCTGATCTTCGCGATGGTGTACCTCATGCCGGGTGACCCCGTCGCAGCCCTCGGAGGCGACCGGGGCCTCTCCGACGCCGCCTACGCCGAAATCGCCGCGAGGTACAACCTCGACAAGCCCTTCTGGATGCAGTACCTGCTCTACCTCAAGGGCGTCTTCACCCTCGACTTCGGCACCACCTTCTCCGGACAGCCCGTCACGGCGGTCATGGCCCGCGCCTTCCCGATCACCGTCAAGCTCGCCCTCTACGCCCTCGCCATCGAGGGCATCCTCGGCATCGCCCTCGGCGTCATCGCCGGAGTCAAGCGCGGCGGGATCTTCGACTCGACGATCCTCGTCCTCTCCCTCCTCCTCATCTCGGTGCCGACCTTCGTCCTCGGCTTCGTCCTCCAGTTCATCCTCGGCGTCAAACTCGGGGTCTTCCCCACGACCGTCGGCGCGAACGTGACCCTCCAATCCCTCACGATGCCCGCCATCGTCCTCGGCGGCGTCTCCCTCGCCTACGTCATCCGCCTCACCCGCCAGTCGGTCTCCGAGAACGTCTCCGCCGACTACGTGCGCACCGCCCGCGCGAAGGGCCTCGCCAACGGCACGGTCATGACCCGCCACATCCTGCGCAACTCCCTCATCCCCGTCGCCACCTTCCTCGGCGGCGACCTCGGCGCACTCATGGGCGGCGCCATCATCACCGAGGGCATCTTCAACATCTCCGGCGTCGGCGGCACCCTCTGGCAGGCCATCATCAAGGGCGAGCCCGCAACCGTCGTCTCCGTCACCACCGTTCTCGTGCTCGTCTACATCGTCGCGAACCTCATCGTCGACCTCCTGTACGCCGTGCTCGACCCGAGGATCCGCTATGAGTGATTACATCCCCTCCGCCAACATCGAGCGCACCCGCGCCGGCCAGCGCCACTACGTCTCCGACATCGACGAGACCGGCCTGGGCGCGGTCGACGCCGTCGCCGACGACTCCGCCCCCTCATCCCTGTGGGGCGAGGCCTGGAAGCGCCTCCGCAGGCGCCCGATCTTCTGGATCGCCGCAACGATCATCCTCATCGCCCTCGCGATCGCCCTCGTCCCCGGCCTCTTCACGAGCCAGGACCCGCGCTACTGCGAACTGTCCAACTCGCTCGGCGCCCCCGCCGACGGCCACCCCTTCGGCTTCAACCGCCAGGGCTGCGACATCTACGCCCGCGTCATCTACGGCGCCCGCGCCTCGGTCGCCGTCGGCGTCTTCACCACGATCTTCGTCGTCCTCATCGGCGGACTCATCGGTATGATCGCCGGATACTTCGGCGGCTGGTTCGACGCGCTCCTCTCGCGCATCACCGACATCTTCTTCGCGATCCCGCTGCTCCTCGCCGCGATCGTCTTCATGCAGATGTTCAAGGACAACCGCAACGTGTGGATGGTCATCACCGTCCTGTCGATCTTCGGCTGGACCCAGATCGCCCGCATCACCCGAGGCGCGGTCATGACCGCGAAGAACGAGGAATTCGTGACGGCCGCGAGGGCCACCGGCGCCTCCAAGGCGCGGATCCTCCTGTCGCACATCCTCCCGAACTCGATGGCGCCGATCATCGTCTACGCGACCGTCGCCCTCGGCACCTTCATCGTCTCCGAAGCCTCCCTGTCCTTCATGGGCATCGGCCTTCCCCCGACCGTCGTCTCCTGGGGCGCGGACATCTCCGCCGCGCAGGCCTCCCTGCGCACCAACCCGATGGTCCTCTTCTACCCGGCGCTCGCCCTCGCCCTCACCGTCCTCAGCTTCATCATGATGGGCGATGCGGTCCGCGACGCCCTCGACCCGAAGGCACGCAAGTGACTGAGCAGACTGAGCAGAACACGACTCCCATGACCGAGGAAGCCCTCGAAGAAGCGATCACCGCCGCAGTCCTCGACGGCGCCGAGACCGCCGCCGACTCCGAGGCCCTCCACCCCGAGGATCTGAACCCGCTCCTGAAGATCACCGACCTCGAAGTCACCTTCACGACCTCGACCGGCGTGGTCCCCGCCGTGCGCGGAGCGAACCTCACGATCTACCCGGGCCAGACCGTCGCCATCGTCGGCGAGTCCGGCTCCGGCAAGTCGACGACCGCCGCCGCGGTCATCGGCCTGCTGCCCGGCACCGGCAAGGTCACCGGCGGCTCCATCGAGTTCGACGGCGAAGACATCACCCGCCTGTCGACCAAGGAATGGGTCCGCCTGCGCGGCTCCGGGATCGGCCTGGTCCCCCAGGACCCGATGACGAACCTCAACCCGGTTCTGCGCATCGGCACCCAGGTCAAGGAGGCCCTCAAGGCCAACAACGTCGTCCCCAACTCCGAGGTCGGCCAGCGCGTCGCCGCCCTCCTCGAAGAAGCGGGCCTGCCCGACGCCGAGCGCCGGGCGAAGCAGTTCCCGCACGAGTTCTCCGGCGGCATGCGCCAGCGCGCCCTCATCGCCATCGGCATGGCGGCCCGCCCGAAGCTCCTCATCGCCGACGAACCGACCTCCGCCCTCGACGTCACCGTCCAGCGCCGGATCCTCGACCACCTCGGCACCCTCACGCGCGAACTCGGCACCGCGGTCCTGTTCATCACGCACGACCTCGGCCTCGCCGCTGAGCGCGCCGAACAGCTCGTCGTCATGCACCGCGGCCGCATCGTCGAGTCCGGTCCCGCCCTGGAGATCCTCCAGCACCCGCGCCACCCCTACACCAAGCGCCTCGTCTCGGCGGCGCCCTCGCTGGCCTCCGCGCGCATCGAGTCCGCCCACGCCCGCGGCATCCAGGTGACCGAGGAGGAGCTGACGGGAGCGGGCAAGGGATCGACCTCGACCGAGGAGATCGTCCGCGTCGAGCACCTCACCCGCGAATTCGACATCCGCGGCTCCAAGGGCGAGGCGAAGAAGCTCCTCGCCGTGGACGACGTCTCCTTCGCGCTGCGCCGCGGCACGACCCTCGCGGTCGTCGGCGAGTCCGGTTCGGGCAAGTCGACCGCGGCCAACATGGTGCTCCACCTCCTGTCCCCCACCTCGGGCAAGGTCTTCTTCGACGGCCAGGACACCTCGCTCATGAGCGACAAGGAGCTCTTCGCACTGCGCCGCCGCCTCCAGGCGGTCTTCCAGAACCCCTACGGCTCGCTCGACCCGATGTTCTCGATCTTCCGCGTCATCGAAGAGCCCCTGCGCGTCCACGGCTACGGCACGCCCGCCTACGCCGAGCAGGAGTACGAGCGCGCCAAGGCGACCGGCCGCGAGCCCGAGGAGTGGATCGCCGCCCTCGTCGAGGCCAGCCGGGCCGGACGCTCCCTGAGCGCCGCGGAGAAGAAGGAGTTCAACCCGAAGTCCCTGCGGGTCAAGCGGGTCTCCGAGCTCCTCGACATGGTCGCCCTGCCGCGTTCGGCGATGCGCCGCTACCCGAACGAGCTCTCCGGCGGTCAGCGCCAACGCGTCGCCGTCGCCCGCGCCCTCGCGCTCAACCCGGAGGTCATCGTCCTCGACGAGGCCGTCTCCGCGCTCGACGTGCTCGTGCAGAACCAGATCCTCTACCTGCTCAACGACCTGCAGGCCCAGCTCGGCCTGTCCTACCTCTTCATCACGCACGACCTCGCGGTGGTCCGCCAGATCGCCGACGACGTCGTCGTCATGGAGAAGGGC
>NZ_JBNOYB010000108.1:0-3616 GCF_050312375.1 Schaalia sp. | reverse complement strand
CCTTGTGAGCACCAGGAGCCAAATCCTTCGGCACCGTGAAGGTGAAGGACACCTTGCCATCAGCACCCGCAGGCTTCGACCCGATCTTCACCGGATCCGAATGCAACACAGCCTCAACCTCAACACCGGGAACAAAACCCGTGCCGGTGACGACGAGCTCCTCGCCGAACGCGACAAGCGCCTTGTCAAGCACGACGCTAGGAGTCGGCTGCGGGTCAGGATTCGGGTTCGGTTGCGGCTCAGGATCCGGCTGCGGGTCAGGATTCGGAGTCGGATCAGGCTCGGGATTCGGCTGCGGGTCAGGATTCGGCTGCGGGTCAGGATTCGGCTGAGGCTCAGGATCCGGCTGAGGCTCAGGATCCGGCTGCGGCTGAGGCTCGGGATCCGGATCCGGCTGCGGCTGAGGCCCGGGATCCGGATCCGGCTGCGGCTCAGTCGCCTTCACCTTCACCACGATGAGACCCGACTCCGCGACGCCCGCCGAGTTCGTCGCCTTCAGCATGAACATCGTGCCCTCGTCGGCGTCGCCCACGGTCAGGGAATAGGTCGCACCCGTTTCTCCCGGCACGTCCTTCCAGCCACCGCTGGCGCCCTTCATCCTCCACTGGAGTTCCGGATCCGGGGTGCCCGTGACCGTCGCCGTAAGGCCGATGACCTTGCCTCGGGGAGCCGTCACCGTCCGGGACTGACCGTCACCCGCGAGCTCCACGTCGCTCAGGTCCTCCGCATCGACGACGATCGGAGAAATGGTCGGAGCCGCGCTCTTCACGATCGGATCACCGAAGACCTCCACCTCAGCCAGAGCCAGTTCCCGGTACGAGCCGGGAAGGATCACGGTCACATAGCGCGCCTCAACACCGCCGAGCTCGACCTTCGTGGGATACCCGGCGATCTCGTCGATCTTCACGGCCTTCGCGCCCTCGGGAAGAGCCCCCTGGCCCGGATCGATGCCCGGATCGAGCGGAAGCTTCGAAGCGACCACCCAGAAGTTGCGAAGCCGCTTCTCACAGGTCATGTAGGGGCAGGGATCCGAGGATGAACGGTTCCAGATGTCGGCACTCGTGAGAGCGAAGTCCTCACCGAGATCGACCTGCCACCAGGCGTTGTCGTCCGCCCCGGTCAGGGAGACCGAGCCATTCGCAAGGACTCCATCCCGTTGGCCGTCGTTCGCGCGAGAAGCCTCGGCGCCCTCGGCGGTCGACGACTGGCGGGCGGGCTTGCCCACCGCGAGATTCGTCGCCCGATCGATCACACTCAGGGTGACCGTGTCGGATACCGCGGTCCCCGCGCTGTTCTTCGCGATCACGTAGTAACGCGCGCCATTGTCCTCCAGGCCCGCATCGATCGTCAGGCGCGAGCCCGTCGCCCCTTCGATTTCAACGGCTTCAGTCGAGCCCGGGGCATAGCGGAACCACTGGTAGCCCGGTGACGGCCGTCCGGCGGCGGAGGCGCTGAAGACCGCGGCCATGCCCTTGGCGACTTCAAGGGATTGCGGTTGAGTCCTGAAAGTCGGAGCGATGTCCTCAGGTTTCGACTCGGACGCCTCGACGCTGATGTCCGGCGCCCCGATGTCGAGGCCCAGCGCGTAATACGACGGCTCTGCGAACTCGATCCGAATGCGCGTCATCGTCTTGGCCGGCAGAGTGAATCCCTCGCCGAAGGGGCCTTCAAGGATTTGCGCACCCGTCAGCACCACCGAATGCTCGCCGAAGCTCACCTTGTAGAGGCTCTCCGCTTTGAAATCGCCCTTCATGGTGAGGCGAACGTCTTCGTAGTTCTTCCCCGCGCGCTCGACGACATAGGCGTCGATCGCCACGTAACCCTGACGATCGGAGGCGCTGTACACGGCGCTCAGCCCCTCGAATCCGATCTTCGCCTTGCCGTCGACGACCTCGACGGCCTGTCCCGGAGAATACGTCGGCGCCCGGTCGAAAGAGACCTTGACGACTGAAAGAACCTCATCGGGCTGCGTCCCGGACATCGTGACCGTCAAGCGGGTTCCATCCTGGGTGAACTCAAGAGGGCTCTCGGTACCGTCGATCGTGACAGCGGTGACCTTGGAACCGACCCCGTCGAGGATGAGTTTGCCGCCCTCGCGCCAATGATCCGGGAACAGGTGAAGCGCATTGCCCTTCGTGGTGATGCGACCCCAATTCGGGATCGGGAACCAGGTGGCCTTCGCCCCGGTGATCGCATCGGGGTGACGCTTCATCCAAGCGCCGATCCCGTCGAGCACCTTCGCATCGAAGCCGTCGAAGGAGCCGTCGCCCTTCGGGCCGACATTGAACGCGAACTGACCCCCGCCCGAGATCGTCGTCACGAGCCCCTTCGTAATCTTGCGAGTGGTCGGAAGGAGGTTCTCCTCAGAACGGTCCGCCTTCGAGGTCGAGCAGTAGCTCCAGCAGCTCGGAAAGATCGAGAGGATCGACTCCCAGGGCCCCATTTTGAAGTCCCAGGGCACCGAGTTGTCACCGCCGACCTCGAAGTCGCCCTTGTCGTTCCAGACGCGGGAATTGACCATCGTCGCGGGCTGCTTGTCGTGCACCCACTTCGCCATGCGCTCCGATTGATCCGGGGTCGGTTTGCCCATGTCGAACCAGAACTCGGCGATCGGGCCGTAGTTCGTCATGAGCTCGTCGATCTGAGGCTTGATGATCTTCGTCATCATCTCCTCGGTGATCGGGTTGAGATTCGATACCGGCTCAGCGTCGTGCTGGGTCCAGTCGATGATCGAGAAGTAGAAGGCGAGTTTGATGTCGCGCTTGCCGCACTCGTCGGCGAGCTGCTTCATCGGGTCCTTGGCGAAGGCGGTCTTCTTCACCACGTTGTAATCGGTGGTGGCGGTATCCCACATGGCGAAGCCGTCATGGTGCTTCGTCGTGATCATCACGTACTTCATGCCGGTGTCCTTGGCCTTCTGACACACGGCGCCCGCATCCCACTTCTCGGCCTTCATCTTCGCGGCCTCAGCGAGATACTCACCATCCGGAATGTCCATCCATGCCTTGATCTGCTCCGGATATCCGCTCAGCTGCGGTGTCCCCTTGTACACGCCCTCGAACATCGAGTAGACGCCCCAGTGCATGAAGAGGCCGAACTGAAGATCCTGCCAATCGGAGATCTTCTTGACCGGAGAATTCGGAACCGCCGCAGGAACGCCGATGACGCTCCCGGAATCCGGCGGAGCCTCCGGGGGCACCGCCAGGGCCGGGGAGACGAGGCCGGCGCAGGCGATCGCCGCCGCCGACAGGCCTCCCACGATGGATTTCTTGAAGTTCACCTTCGCACCTTTCCACGCATGCTCCGCCGACCGACAGCAGCGTCGATCGCTCAGCGCGCATGCGATTTCACGTAATCGGGATTCATCGCGAACACGGCCTTCTTCCCGTTGTTCGCGGCCCATGTCATCGGGGAGCACCGATGCCGCTCCCCAGGAATTCCGGCTCTGAATCAGGGCGAGCCTCTTCCCCATAACGGCGGATCGCCGTCCTTCGCAGTCTTCGCCGTTATGAAAGCGGCAGAACGCAGGACGAAAAGGAGGGGACGAGGACGCCCCTCCCCCTCGCAATGCCGTCCTCGAACTGATGCGGGGAATGGGGGGAGGCGGGATGAGTCT
>NZ_JBNOYB010000107.1:0-2629 GCF_050312375.1 Schaalia sp. | reverse complement strand
GGCTCAGGAGGGGGGCAAGAGGCGCCCGGGGAGGGCGGGGCGCCGTGCAGGCCCTGCGGGGCCCGCGCGGCGACGGCCCGGCTCAGCCGTTCCCGTTCCCGTTCCCGCTTCCGGAATTGCCCGAATTGTTCGACGGACTCGTGGGCTTGGGCCCCTTGGAGACCGTGAGATGGACGGTCGAGCCCTGAGGGACGATCGATCCCGATGAAGGGCTCGAGGAGAGGACGCCGCCGGCGGCGAGAGTGTCGGAGTACTCCTCGACGATCGACACGTCCAGAGTGAGCGCCTGGAGGGCCGCGACCACGGAGGCCTGCTCGTAGCCGACGATCGTGTCGGGGAGGGCGACCTTGCCCGAGGCGACGGTGATCGACACGGACTCGCCCTTGTTCAGGGTCTCCCCGGCCGCGGGGCTCGAACTCAGGATCTTGCCCGCGGACTGCGAGGGGTCATCGGAGGTCTGGACGTTGCCGACCTGCAAGCCCACCTGCGTGAGGTACTCGCGCGCTTGATCCTGGGTCATTCCCGTCAGATCGGGGACCGTGACGGTCTTCTTGCCGGAGGACACCGTGCCCTTGACGGTCGATCCCTTCTTCACCTTCTTGCCGACCGAGGGATTGACCTTCGCGATCTTGCCCTCTTCGACGGAATCCGAATCGACCTTGTTCGCATCGAGCTCCCAGACGAGCCCGAGCGCCTCCACGGCATCCTGGGCGGCCTCGGGGGTCATGTTGGTGATTTCGGGGATGACGACGGAATCCGATCCGCTGGAGAGCTTGGCGGTGACGGTCGTGCCGACCTCGACGCGCTCACCGGAAGGCGGATCGACCTCGGCGACCACGCCCTCGGCGAGCTCCTCGGAGGCGACCGTCTTGTCGGAGACCGCGAAGACGAGGCCCACCGACTCGACCGCCGCCTTGGCGTCGGCCTCGCTCATGCCGACCAGGTTGTCGGGAACGGCGACCATCTCAGCGGCCGGCTGCGAGCGGGCGAGGGCGTACCAGACGCCGCCGACGATGAGCAGAGCCGCGAGGATCAGCCCGAGGACGATCCACATCTTCTTCCGGCCCTTCACGGGCTCCTCGACTTCATCGGCCTTCAGAGACGGGATCGCCGAAGTCGGGCTCTGGACGGGCGCGAAGGCGGGTGCGGTCGGGAGCGTCGCAGTCTGTTCGGCGGGTGCGGGCATCGCCCGGGTGTCGGCCCATACGGCCGTTTCCGGGGCGTTGACGCGGCCGCCCCGGGTGGCGCGCATGAGATCGGCGAGCATCGAACCCGCGGAGGAGTACCGATCCTCACGGTTCTTCGCGAGCGCCTTGAGGACGACGCGGTCGAGGGGCTCGGGAACGTCCGGCGTGATCGCCGAGGGCGTGGGGGCGAGCTGCTGAACATGCTGGTAGGCGACCGCCACGGCGGAATCGCCCGTGAAGGGCGGGCGGCCCGTGAGGAGCTCGAAGAGGACGACGCCGGTCGAATACAGGTCCGAGCGCGCGTCGACCTGTTCGCCGCGGGCCTGCTCGGGGGACAGGTACTGGGCCGTGCCGACCACAGCGTTCGTCTGCGTCATCGTCGCCTGCGAATCACTGAGAGCGCGGGCGATCCCGAAGTCCATCACCTTCACCTTGCCGTCGGCGGTGAGCATGATGTTGCCCGGCTTGATGTCGCGGTGGACGAGGTGCTGCGAATGGGAGTACTCCAGGGCGGACAGCACCCCGGACACGATGGAGACGGCCTCATTGATGGGGACCGGCGTGCCGTCGGAGAGAAGGTCCTTGACCGTGTGCCCCTCGACGTACTCCATGACGATGTACGGCACGGAGATGCCGCGTCCGTCCGGGCCGAGCACCATCTCCTCGCCCGTGTCGTAGACGGCGACGATGTTCGGGTGATTGAGGGAGGCCGCCGACTGCGCCTCCCTGCGGAAGCGCGCCTGGAAGACGGAGTCCCGCGCGAGGTCGGATCGCAGCATCTTGATCGCGACGATCCGGGACAGTCGCGTGTCGAAGCCGAGGTGGACCTCGGCCATTCCGCCCCGGCCGATGAGCGAGCGGATTTCGTAACGGCCGGCTAGACGGCGGCCCATGGACTCGGCCATGTGTGAACCTCCTCGAGGACGGGGCGTCCCTCGCCGAGGATCGACGTGAGGGACCCGAGCATGTTGTGAATCGCGAAGGCGATGACTGCGATGACGGAGATGAGGATGATGAGGAAGACGAGCGCCCGCGCCGCGTGCTGAGCCGTGGTGAGCGGCGGCGCGACGCGGGAGCGGTTGTACTTCGTGGCTGCGGGCACGCAGGCCTCTGCGATGGCGGCGTTCGCCGGGCTGATGCTCAACCAGGGCCCCCGCCGGGGCCCCTGCGTCCTGGCCGAGCGCGCAGGGGCGTGTTCGGCCCGGTCTTCGGCGCGCTTCTTCAGACGCTGGGAGAGTTCGGCTCGCCGTTGCGCGCGCCCGTCATCGACCGATGCCCGTGGGACGACGCCGAGATCCCCCGTTGCGGCGGGCCGCGCGCCCGCCCCGCCGCGCTCGACGCCGACGGGAACCTCGCCGCCGGGTCCGTGGGCACGACCAGCATCCGTGAGGGCGCGGTCACCACCTCGAAGCTCACGGTCACCGACACCATGGCCGCGAAGC
>NZ_JBNOYB010000106.1:0-33318 GCF_050312375.1 Schaalia sp. | reverse complement strand
AGCTCTCGGAGGGCGGACGGCCCCCGAGTCCCGCCGCGCACGGCCGGCCTGCCCGCCCTCGACCCCGGCCCGAGGTCCCAGGGGCGGGCGGGCTCCATTCCTACAGTGGGGGCATGACCTCAGCAGTGAGCGCACCGAAGTTCGCCTCTTCATGGACCCGTCTCCTCCCCGGAGTCCTCGTCTCCTTCCTCGCAGTCGGGATCTCGCTGCTCGTCAAC
Source organism: Schaalia sp. (assembly GCF_050312375.1). NCBI lineage: Bacteria > Bacillati > Actinomycetota > Actinomycetes > Actinomycetales > Actinomycetaceae > Schaalia > Schaalia sp. The sequence continues at coordinate 33,100 of NZ_JBNOYB010000106.1, read as the reverse complement.
TCCTTCGTCCCGATCCTCTCGGCGATGCTCGTCGCGATCCTCCTCGGGGTGATCGCCCGCAATGCGCTCCCCCTCCCCGCCTCCCTCGAACCGGGGCTCGCCTTCGCGGCGAAGCGCCTCTTGAGGGTCGGCGTCGTGCTCCTCGGGCTCCAGCTCATCGTCTCCGACATCGTCGCCCTCGGAGCCGGGATGATCCTCGTCGTCGTCGCGGTCGTCGCCGCGGGCATGGGGGCGACGCTCCTCATCGGACGCGCGATGCGCCTCTCGCTCACGCAGACCCTGCTGGTCGCCGGGGGCTTCTCGATCTGCGGCGCCGCGGCCGTCGCCGCGGTCGACGGCGTCATCGAGACGAAGGAGCGCGAGGAGGTGGTGACGGCGGTCGGCCTCGTCGTCATCTTCGGGACGCTGATGATCCCGATCGTCCCGATCCTGGGCGCCCTCATCGGCTTCGACCCCCTGACGACCGGTCTGTGGGCGGGGGCCTCCACTCATGAAGTCGCCCAGGTCGTCGCCATCGGAGGGGCCCTCGGCGAGGAGGCGCTGGCCGGGGCCGTCGTCGTCAAGCTCGCCCGCGTGCTCATGCTCGCCCCCGTGATGGCGGGCATTTCGCTGTGGCGCCGCCACGCGATCCGCGCAGGCCGGGAGCTTCCCGGGATGGGCGCGGCGGGCGGGACGCTCCCGCCGATCATGCCGGCCTTCGTCGGGGGCTTCATCCTCATGGTGCTCATCCGTTGGCTGGGGGTCGTGCCCGCGAGCGCCCTGGCGCCCCTCAAGGTCCTTCAGACCGCTCTGCTCGCCTCCGCGATGTTCGCGCTCGGCACCGGGGTGCGACTGAGGGACTTCGCGAAGGTGGGTCCCCGGCCCTTCGTGCTCGCGGCCGCGTCCACCCTCGTCGTCGGCCTCACCGCCCTCGGCGGCGTGGCACTCGCCCACTGAGCTGCGACCGGCCAAAATACTCCTGTGAGCGCTGAGAACCCCCGTCCTTTGTCCGATGCGCGATTCCGAGGGGAGCCCCGCGACTACCAGGCCGCGGTCCTCGACGCCCTCGGACGCGAGGACTGGCGCGGCGGATGCGGCAAGGGGGATCGCTCCTTCCACATCGTCGCGCCCCCCGGATCCGGCAAGACGATCCTCGGCCTGCTGCTCGCCGTTCGCGACGGCCGCCGCGCGCTCGTCCTCTCGTCGACGAGCGTCATCCGCGATCAGTGGGCGAAGACCGCACGGGAGCGCTTCGGGATCGGCGAGGGGACGGCCGAGGATCCGCTGATGCTCGTCGACTCCGATGAGGTCGGCGACCTCAACATCATGACCTATCAGCGTTTGAGCGTCGTCGATTCCTCCTCCCCTTTCTCCGATGCGGCCCGTGAGCAGTGGATCGAGGAGATGGAGCGCTCCTGGTCGGATCGCGAGCGCGCACTCGCCTGGCTCGCGGAGCTCCAGGACTCGAATCCGAAGGAGTATTCGAAGGGCATTCGTTCACGGGCGAACGCGATCCGGAAGAACCTCCGCTCCCTCGATCCGAGGGTTCTCGAGCAGACCCTGCACCCGCGGGCGCTGGCCCTCATCGACGGGCTCGTCCGCGCGGGCGTGCGCACCATCGTCCTCGACGAGTGCCATCACCTCCTCGATCATTGGGCGTTGGTCCTCCACCTCCTGCGCTCGAAAATCGAGGAGGCGGGCGGCGACCCGCTCCTCATCGGCCTCACGGCCACTCCGCCCGATCCCGCCACCCCCGTTGAGGAGCGGAATTACACGGGCCTCCTCGGCGAAGTGGACTACGAGGTCCCGACTCCCGCCGTGATCCGAGCGGGCGATCTCGCGCCCGTGCGCACGTGGGCGTGGTTCACCCGGGCGACCCCTAAGGAGCGTGGTTTCATCGAGCGTCACGAGCGCATGCTCGAAGGCGCCCTCATGGACGTGTTCGCCGCTCCCGAGGGGCTCGCCTTCCTCCACGAATGCCTGATCGCCCCCGAGTCCGATCCCGATGACGAGGGCGGGGCGATTCCCCCCTCCCTCGACGAGAGGATGCGGCGGGCCTTCGACTCCGATCCCTTCCTCGCCCTGGCCGCCGGGAGGATGCTCGTCCGGCTCGATGAGGACGGGACCGCGATCGACCCCGAGATCATCCGACGTCTCCCCGACACCGAAGCACCGAGCCTCGACGATCGTCTCCTCCTGCTCGCGCGTCACGCCCTGACCCGTCTCCTCCCGGATGAGGAGCGCGCTCAGGAGTGGCGAGAGCGCAAGCGCCTCCTGCTGGCATTCGGATACCACCTCACCGACCGGGGGATCCGTCGGGGCAAGGACCCGATCGACGCGGTCCTGTCGCGCTCGGAGTCGAAGGATCGGGCCGTTCTCGACATCCTCGCCCTCGAGAACGAGTCCCTGGGCGAGGGCCTGAGAGCGGCCGTCGTGGCCGATCTCGCGCAGCACGACGACCGTTCGGCCCTCGCCGGGGCGCAGCGCTCCGGGAGCGCGCGCGGCGGCGCCCTGCGGTGCTTCACCCTCCTCAGCGCCGATCCCCTCGCACGCTCGATGCACCCGGTCCTCATCACGGCTTCGCATTTGCGGCTTCTCGCCGAGGACGTCGAGATCCTCAACGCCCTGCGGACCAGGACCTGCGCGCCGCTCGCCGTGACCCGCATCAGCGGGGAGGTCGCCGAGATCGCGACCGCCGGCACCACTCCCGCCCGCCTGGTTCGGGCCCTCGCCGAACTCGTCGAGGAGGGGCTCGTGCGGCTCGTCGTCGGGACGCGCGGGCTCCTCGCCGAAGGCTGGGACTGCCCCTCGCTCAACACCCTCATCGATCTCACGACGGTGACGACCTCCACGGCCGCCCAGCAGTTGCACGGCAGGACGCTCCGCCTCGATCCCGCACGCCCCGGGAAAGTCGCGCACAACTGGATCCTCGCGTGCCTGCCCTCCTCGAATTCCCTGGTCCCGGACTCCCGCGAATACGCGCGCCTGCGGATGAAGGCCGAACACCTGTGGGGGCTCAGCCGCGACGCGGCGGATCCTGAGGGGACGATCACCCGGGGCGTCGATGCGATCCTCGATCCGCTTCAGCGCGAGACCTTGAGCACCCCCTCCCCGCTCAAGGATCCCGTCCGCGCCCTCAATGAGCGCACGAGGAATGCCCTCCCGCCGCGCGCCGAGAGCCACCGCCTCTGGCATCTCGGGACGACGACGGCATCGGCGCGCATCCGATCGAGCGTCAAGCTGCGCAAGGACGCCCGTTTCGCCTTCGAGAGCTCGAACACGCCGCTCAGCGTCCTCCTGGTGATCGACTCCCTGCTCTTCTCGGCCCTCGCCTTCGCGGTTTCGGTGCTCGTGCGAATGCGCCTTGCTCAGGACCTCCCCGCGCTATTCGTCCTCATCGCGTTCCTCGTCCTCACGGCGCTGTTCCTCCTCTTCGGGATCGGGATCCCCGCCCTCAAGGAGACGCTCTTCCTCTGGAGGACCCGTTCTCATCCGGTCGCCCTCTACCACCGGGGCGCCCGGGCCGTCCTTCAGGCCCTTCAGGACTCGGGCTCGGTGTCCGGGGCGATCGACCCGGCGTCCATCCTCGTCGAAGAGGGCTCTCGCCTCCGCATCGAGTTCTCCGCCGGATCGGCCTCGGAGAAGGCCCTCCTTCACCAGTGCCTCGCAGAGCTCTTCACGCCCATCGGTCTTGGCAGGCCCCGCCACATCATCATCCTGGGCCCGATGCCCGAGATCGAGCGGAGTTCCCCCGCTCACCTCCCGGGGCCTCTGCGGTGGTCCCTGGATCTGGGCATCGCCCTCGTGAACGCCGCGATGAGCTCGCGGAGCCACTATCTCGCGGTTCCCTCGGCCCTCGGCACCACGAAGGAGGCCGCGCTGCGATTCGAATCCGCGTGGAATCGCGCCGTGGGTCCGGCCCGTGTCGTGGATCTGCGGATGAGGGCCAATTCGTCGATCCTCGTCGCCGCGCGGGCTCAGAACCGCGGGGGCATCCGGACGAAGGCGAGAATCGTCGAGCATTGGGCGTAACCGCCGCCCACGATTCGGGAAGAATGGCCTCATGACACCCGTTCCCCCATTCGACGGCCTCGTGCCCGAGCCGGTCTCCCTCGCCCTGCGCCCGATGCGCACCGGACCCGAGGCGCTGCCCCTGTGGAAGGACCTCGTGATCGACTCGGGGCGCGTCGCCCCGGCGAAGCTCGGTCTTCCCGAGGGCCTTCAGGAGTGGCAGCTCGAGGAGGCTCATCGGATCGAGATCTCCTCGGGCCGCGCGCTCATCAGCGCCTCCACCGCCCTCGGCGAGTCGAGGGCGCGCCGCAGGCTCGCCGTGCTGTCGGCCTGCGCCGACCCGGATTCACCCGTTGCGGACCTCGTCCTCGTGGATTTCCCGAAGTACCGGCATCGCGGCCTCCACCTCGACATCGTGCGGCACTACTTCGGGCCCTCGACAATCCTGCGCGTCATGGACCTCATGGCCGATCTCGCGCTCAACGTCCTCCACCTGCATCTCACCGACGATCAGGCGTGGCGGATCGACATCCCCTCCCTCCCCGAGCTCGTGAGGGAGTCGGGCGAGGGCGCGGTCGGAGGCGTTGAAGCCGCTGAGCGCGGCGGCGGCCTCGCCAGGGGGTGGCTCGGCCTCGACGAGCTCGCGGCCCTGTCCGTGCGCGCCGGGGAGCTCGGGATCGCCCTCGTCCCCGAGGTCGATCTGCCCGGGCACACGAACGCCGCACTCCACGCGATGCCCGGCCTCAACCCCGACGGGCGGACTCCGCCGGCGTACACGGGCGCCGAGGTCGGCTTCTCGAGCCTGTCGACCGGCGCGCCAGACACGGAGCGCTTCCTCACCGAGGTCGTGTCCGCCCTCGCGCCCCTGAGCGCCCACGGCTTCCACATCGGCGGCGACGAGTGCTTCTCGACGGAGCGCTTGGAATACGAGGCGCTCGTGACGAGGGCGCTCGGGCTCGTCCACGGGAAGGGGCTCCGCGTGAGCGCCTGGCAGGAGGCGGCGCCCCTCGTGGGCGAGGGCGACCTCGTCCAGGTCTGGGATCCGCGCCTGTCCTCAACGGATGTCGCCGAGGCCGCGAAGCGGGGCGCGCGGATCGTCCTCTCGCCGGCCGACCGCGTCTACCTCGACATGAAGCAGGTCGAGGGCGAGCGGATCGGCTTGGACTGGATGGGCGTCGTCCCGGCCCGTCAGACCCTTGAATGGGATCCCGGGCAGGTGGTCCCGGGGGCGCCCGCCGAGGCGATCGAAGGCGTCGAGGCGTGCCTGTGGACGGAGACGCTCCTGACCGAGGGCGATCTCGGCCAGATGCTCCTCCCCAGGCTCGCCGCCGTCGCAGAGGTCGCCTGGTGCGGGTCCGGGGTCGGCAGGTGGGAGTCCTTCGCGGCTCGGGCGGCGGCCCTGGAGCGGCTCTGGCGCTCGCGCGGCTGGACCCCGGCTCCCCTCACCGGCGTTTAAGCCCCTCCCGGCGCCCGGTCCGCGGCTCAGTGCGCCTGCGCGGCGGGCGTGAAGCCGAGGCCGACGAGGAAGTCGACGGTTTCGCGCTTGTCCTTGAAGACCGCGGTGTTGTCGAGGATCCGCGCGCACACGCTTCCGAGCTCGTCGCGGACGGCCCGGCGGACCTCCTCGCGGCTCGGCGAGGCCGGGACGCGCTCCTTGAGCTCGCTGAACACGAGCTCGAATTCGGCGAGTTCCCCGGGCAGTTCGCGCCCCTCGACGAGGGCGTCCTCGAGTGCGCCGAGCTGAGCGACGAGGCGCCCGGGGAGGATGAACAGGCCCTGGGCCTCGATGAGGCCGATCGATTCCTGTTTGATCGGGAAGAACTCGGGGTGGGCGTGGAAGACGCCGTCGGGGTAGCGCTCGCTCGTGATGTTCGAGCGCAGGATGATCGACATCTCGTATCCGCGATCGGTCTTGACGCAGGTGGGCGAGACGGCCGAGTGGACTCCCTCCTCGTCCTCGGCGATGATCCCGCGCTCGGGATCCGTGAAGGCCACCCAGGCCCGGCGGATCCTGTCGGAGATCTCCTCGATGTCTTCGCGCTCGGGCGAGACGACGCGGATGGCCGTGTTGAACCAGTCGAGGACCTCGACCTTCGCTTCGGGGAAGCCCTCGACCGTGAGGGCGGCGTAGGCGCCCGCCTTCTGCATCGGGAGGACTTCGCCGCCGCCCTGATAGTGGTCGTGGGCGAGGACGGAACCGCCGATGCGGGTGAGGGCGGCGTTCGAGCCGATGAAGTAGCCGGGGAAGGCGTCGACGAAGTCCATGAGCCTGGTGAAGGCGGCCCTGTCGACGTGCATCGGGGTGTGCTCCGTGTTCACGGCGATGCCGTGCTCGTTGAAGTACCCGTAGGGGGAGAACTGCCAGAACCATTCCTGGTCGCCCAGCTTCACGGGGACGGTGCGCACGGTGAACTTGTCGCGCCCCGCGAATCCCTCGTTGTCGCGGCAGATCGTGCACCTCGGGTAGCCGCCCGAGACGGCGTTGCCGGCGGCGGCCTTCTTCGCGTCCTTGAACTCCGGTTTGGCGAGGTTGATCGTGACGATCAGCCCCTCGGGCGTTTCGAAGCGCGGGTTGCGGTCGAGGAGGGCGCGCTTCACGTATCCGCTGGCCACCGAGTAGTGGTAGAGCCAGGACATCGCCTCTGTGCCGCCGGCCTCTTCGAGGACGCGCGCGTAGGCGTCCTGAAGGCCCGAGGGCGCGAGCGAGCAGATCCCCATCACCCGGTCGCAGTAGTGGGCGACCTCGGACTCGTCGAAGAGCCCGGCGGCGAGGCCGGCCTTCGCGAAGTCGTCGAGCAGCTCATCGGGCGCCGTGTCCTGCGAGAGGCTCCCGGTGGGCGCGTAGGAGTTCAATCCGAAGAGCGCGAAGATCCGGTTGCGCGCGTAGATCTCGTCGCGCTCGTCGAGCAGGAGGTTGATCCTCGCGTAGCTCACGAGCCGATCGACGACCGCGTAGAACTCGCGGATCGGGTCCTCCTGCCCGCCCTCGGGCGCCCGGCGCCCCTGATACTCCTCCACGGTTTCACGCGTCACCCGGACCATCTCCTCCCATTGTTCTTCCATCTCCTCGACGAGCCTGATCTGCGTGCGCGCGCGCACGAGGTTGTGCTCAGGGTAGGCGCTTGCGAAATACGTGTCGCCCTCGAGGTGGTCGGCGAGGAAGCGCATGCCGCATTCGAGGGTCATGAGCTTGGCCGCGACGGGCAGCAGTTCCGCCTCGAGGGCCGTCATCTGCTCCGCGACGGCGCTGACGAAGCCGTCGGTGTATGCGCGGTAGTAGTCGAGGCAGAAGTGGACCTTCGAGAGGTCCTGCTCGTCTTCGAGCGCGGTCGATGCGCCGAAGCGGATCGAATCGCCGAAGTCGTAGAGCATCGAGCCCGGCATCACGGTGTCGAGGTCGATGATCGCCCTCGCCTCGCCGGTCCCGGCGTCCATGAGGATGTTGTTGAGCTTCGTGTCGTTGTGCGTGACGCGCAGGGGCAGATCGCCGGCGGCCAGCGCATCGACGAGGCGCGCGTACTCCGGCGCCCGTGCGGTGAAGAAGGCGATCTCGTCTTGCACGCCGGCCGCTCGTCCGATCGGGTCCTCCTCGACCGCCCGCCTGAAGGCGGCGTAGCGCGAGGGGGTGCAGTGGAAGTCGGGGATCACCTCGACGAGCTCCGATGCGTCGAAGTCGGCGAGGAGCTTCTGGAAGCGTCCGAAGGCCCGCCCGGAATTGCGGAAGACCTCGGCGCTCTCGACCCGGCTGTAGCTCACCGCGTCCTCGATGAACGCGTAAACGCGGAAGGGCTCCTCGGAGGCGTCGAGGAAGGGCTCGCCCTCGCGGGTCGGCACGAGGGTCAGGGTCTCCTGACCGCGCTCGCGAAGGTGATCCGTGACGAGGCGGATGTTGCGGATGAGTCCGGCAGGATCGGGGAAGACGTCCGTGTTCATCCTCTGGAGGATGTAGCGGCGCGCACTCGTCGTCACGAGGAAGGTCGAGTTGATGTGCCCGTCCCCGTAGGGCTCGACCGAGATGATCTCGCCCTCGAGGGCGAACATCTCAGCGGTCCTGGTCAGATCGTCAGCACTGATGCCCATCACGGTTCTCCATCGTCGTCGTTCTGCATTCGTTTCGGGGTCCGGGCGATGCCTTCGCCGCATCACAGGTCGAGCCAGCTCGATTCGCCGGCTCCGAGCGAGACCGCGATGTCGATCCGCGCCTCGTCCTCCGCGCCCTCGGCCCAGCCCACGAGGCCCGATCCGAGGATGCGGGCCTCCTGCGGCTCGTCGGAGTCGTTGTAGACGAAGGCGCGGCGCACCTGGGGGTACCACGCGACCTCGACCTGGGGGTTCGTGGTGATGAGGACGGATTCCCACTCGTCCTCGGCCCCTCCCGCCCACATGAGCGCGCGGTGGAGGAGGCGCGAGTTGACGGCCGACCACGTCAGTCCCGCCATGTAGACGGCGCGGCCCGCCCCGTACTCGTGGGTCGCCAGGCGCACCGAGCCCTTCTCGAGGCGGTGGATGCGGGCGCCGAGGGCGACGACGTCGCCGGGGTCTTCTCCCGAGGCGAACTCCTCGCCGAGGTCTTCGGTGATGAAGTGCTCGGGGGAGACTTCCGGGTAGCGATCGGTGGACAGGGACCAGGAGATCTCCCTGTCGACGCCGAGCACGTCGGACAGGGTGAAGACGGTGCCGGATGCGGGGGTCGTCGATCCGCGGTCCGCCGCCTCGCCGATCCATGCGGTGGGTTCGCCGATTCCGATGAAGCCGCCGCCGTTCCACACGAATTCGCGGATCGTGTGCTGGAGCTTCTCGGAGGCCCAGGCGGGTCCGCCGGAGAAGGAGGTGTTCGCCGCGCCCGCGTTGATGAGGACGTCGATGCGGTCGAGGGCGGAGGCGTCGGATTCGAGGTCCTCGAAGGAGACGAACTCCACCGAGAAGGGCAGTCCGGCGAGGGATTCGATGACGCCGAGGTAGGTGTGGATCTGCTTGTACCACAGGGCGTGCGCGACCATGTGCGTCTGCCAGGTCCTCAGGGAGCCCCAGGCGTTGAGCACCCCGACGCGCACGCGCGTGTTCGCGGGGAGCTGCCCGCCGGAGGCCGAATGCAGGGAGCGGAATTCCGCGACGATCGCTTCGACGCGGTCGATGAAGTCGGGGAACTTCAGCGCGAGGGAGAGGTAGCCGCCGTACCCGATCCGGTCGAGGGGCTTGCGGACGATCGCCCGGCGCGCGGTGCGCCAGGATTCCTCCGCCTCTGCGACGGGGTTCCCTCCCTCGCGGAAGACGTCCGGGAAGAAGTAGGGGAGGAAGCGGCCTTCGGTGTAGCGCACGCCGGGGATGTCGGCGATCATGCGGCAGGTCGCGGCCGATCCGACTGAGCCGACGACGGCGTCCATGCCGATGCCGGGGAAGTGCTTCCCGTAGGGCTCCATGCCGATCCAGTTGTCGCCGAGGAACATCATCGCTTCGCGCCCGGCCTCGTGGGTCATGTCGACGAGGGTCTTCGCCTTGTCGGCGACGCGTCGGCTCGTGAAGTCGATCCAATCGCGGAAACGGGGGCTCAGGGGCCTGAAGGGCGAGTTGTACCATCCGGCGTCGACGAAGTCCTCGGCCGTGAGGGCGTAGCCGTACTCCTTCTCGAAGGCCTCCATCGCGGGCACCGACACGGAGGCGGAGTATCCGAACCAGTCGACGTAGCGTTCGCGCCCTCGTGAATCGAAGGCCAGGGTGAAGTGGTAGAAGAAGGTCGTGAAGCGGACGACGTCGACGTGGGGGTTGCGCTCGAGCCAGATCGCGAGCGCGTCCTTCACGTGCGCCCAGGTCCTGGGGTATTCGACGTCGTAGGGGCGCTCCTTGACGCGCGAGGGGTCCAGGGCCCAGTCGTTCGTCAGGTAGTTGTACATCTGGGTGGAGTCCCAGATCTGTACGGCGAGGAAGGACACCGTGTAGACGTGCAGCGCTTCGGGATGCGCGATGGTGACGAGGGCGGAGCCGGCGTCGGCCGGGAGGGGGCCGACGAGGGGCACCGGATCGACGAGGGGGCGCGGCCCTGCGGTTTCGACCTCCCATTCCTCGGGGTCGAGGACACGGCCGGCGGTCCGGTCGATCACCTGCCACCAGCGTTTGACCTCGCAGTCGGTGTCGGGCCGGAACTGCGCTTGGAACCATCCCTCCATGACGTCGATGACGAGGGGGCCCGAGGGCGGGGCGGTGCGCCGTTCGGAGAGGAGGTACTGGTGGATGCGCTCCCCGGCCGACATGTCCGCCCATTCCTCGTCGCCGCGCGCGGGGAAGTAGGTGGAGTAGACCTTCGCGAATCCCCGGTCCACCCAGTCGGGCAGGCAGGTGCCGTCGGAATTGCGGACCGCGTCGGCGCCGAGGCGTTCGACGAGTGCCCGCACCTCCTCGTCGATCCCCGTTTCGATGGGAAGGGTGAGGCGCCCGGCGCGATTCTCGGTCATGGATACTCCCTTTCTCCCGGATGAGACGGGCACGGTGTGAGGATAATCGGATGGGTTTCGCTGCTAGACGAGGACGACTTCGGCGCCCGCTTCGCGGAAGCGGGCGACGGCCTGCGGGTCCGCACGGTCGTCGGTGATGATCTGGTCGATTTCGGACAGGGGGCAGATCCTCGCGAAGGCGCGGGCCCGGAGCTTCGTGCTGTCGGCGATGACGACGACCCTGCGGGCCTGGGCGGCGAGTCGGCCGTTGATCGCGGCCTCGCCGTCGTGGGCGGTGAAGGCCCCCTTGGGGGTGAGCGCGTCGACTCCGAGGAAGAGGGTGTCGATCGATACGGAGTCGATGACGGGCGAGGCGAAGGGGCCGACGAGTTCGAAGCTCATGGATCGCACGACGCCGCCGGTGAGGACGACCCGCAGGTGCGGGCGCACGGCGAGTTCGGTGGCGATGTTGACGGCGTTCGTGACGATGACGACCTGTTCGCCCGGGGCCTCCGCGCGGAGCTCTTCGCGCACGGCGAGTTCGCGGGCGAGCTCGGTCGTCGTCGTCCCGCCGTTGAGGCCGATGATGTCGCCTGGGCGGACCTGGTCCGCAGCGGAGGCGGCGATCCTCCGCTTCTCCTGGCTGAGCTTCGCGCCGGGCCCGTAGCGGATGGGGATGTCGGAGGAGTGGGGGGAGGCCACGGCTCCCCCGTGGGTCCGGGTGATGAGCTGCTGGCCCGCGAGGTGGTCGAGGTCGCGGCGCACGGTCGCGGCTGAGACGCCGAGGCGCGCGACGAGTTCGTCGACCGTGACGCTCTCCTCTTCGAGGATCACCTCGAAGAGTTTCGTCAGCCGCTCGTGCCGTTGCATGGCACCGCCTCCCCGTGTGCGCCCCTCTCGGGGCCGGTCGTCATGCGATCGTAATCAGAGCGCAACCAAATCGAGCGTCGTTGCGTGGACCGCACTGTCCCGTTCAATTATGCTCTATTCCGTTGGCATCCCAGCATAAACGATCAGAGAGTTCTCAAAGAGGAGTATTCCAATGATCCGAAGGAAGAACGGTGTCGCCGCGACGATCGCGGCGGCCTCACTCGCCTCACTCGCCCTCGCAGGATGCTCGAACGGCGCTTCGAGCACGGACGCGAGCGCATCCGGCGCCGCTGCGAGCGACGGCGGAGCGATCACCATCGAGTACATCCACCGCCTGCCCGACGGCGAGGGGATGACGAAGATCTCCGAGCTCGCCGACCAGTGGAACGCGGAGCACCCGGACATCCAGGTGAAGGCGACGAAGTTCGACGGCAAGGCGCAGGAGCTCATCAAGAAGCTCGAAACCGACGTCAAGGCGGGCGCGGCGGCATGCCTCGCGCAGGTCGGCTACGGCGAGGTCCCCGAGGTCTTCGTCAAGGGCCTCCTCGAGGACGTCACCGCCGAGGCCGAGAAGTACAAGGACAACTACTCCGGCGCCTACACGAACATGTCCGTCGGCGGAACGGTCGTCGGCCTCCCGCAGGACACCGGGCCGCTCGTCTACTACTACAACAAGGCGGAGTTCGACAAGCTCGGCATCACGGCCCCCACGACCCTCGCCGAGTTCCAGGAGGCCGCGAAGACGGCCGCCGCCCAGGGCAAGTACATCGCCGCCTTCGAGCCCGATGAGGCCCAGTACTTCCTCTCCGCCCAGGTCGCGGCCGCCGGCGGCACCTGGTACTCGACCGAGGGCGACAACTGGGTCGTCACGACCGATTCCGACGCCTCGAAGGTCGTCGCCGATTTCTGGCAGCAGATGCTCGACGACAAGTCCGTCCTCGTGACCGAGCGCTGGAACGACGGCTTCAAGGCCGCCCTCAACGACCAGTCGCTCATCGGCACGATCGGCGCCGCCTGGGAGGCCCCGCTCCTCGCGGGCGACATGGCGGGCACCGCGAACGAGGGCCAGTGGGCCGTCGCCCAGCTCCCCGACTTCGGCGCGGGCGCGAAGACCGGCCCCGACGGGGGCTCCGGCGTCGCCGTGACGAAGGGCTGCGCGCACGTCGCCGAGGCGATGGAGTTCAACAACTGGCTGAACACGCAGGTGGACGCCCTCGTCTCCCAGGGCCTCGTCGTCGCGACGACGACCGCCCCGATGAAGACCCCCGAGTCGCTCTCGAAGTTCTACGGCGGCCAGGACGTCTTCGCCGAGCTCGGCACTGCGAACGCCAACCTCTCGAAGGACTTCCCCTACATCCCCTTCTTCTCGACCCTCGGTGATCCGATGAAGCAGGCGGCCGCAGCCGCCGGAGCCGGCACCGGCAAGGTCGCCGACGTCTTCACCGCCGCCCAGGACACCTCGGTGAAGGCGCTGAAGGACGGCGGACTCTCCGTCAAGTGACGCGCTCATGAGCAAGGGGTCCCCTGCGTCACCCGTGGGGGACCCCTTGCTCGGGCCGGGAGTCGAACGACGCCGCCCGGCCGCCCCCCTGCCACCCCCACATCCACGAGGCGATACCCATGTCGAAATCGACCCCGGCGCCGCGGAACAGGAAAACTCGCGAACGTCATGAGGCGCTGACCGGTTGGGCCTTCATGGCCCCCTTCTTCGTGCTCTTCCTCCTCGTCTTCGCCATTCCGATCCTCGTCGCCATCCGCCAGTCCTTCTACCGCGAAGTCGCCGAGGGCGGCGGCCTCTACGGGGGCGGGGACCTGAAGACGACCTTCGTCGGATTCGACAATTTCGTCTACGCGGCCACGAATCCCGACTTCTGGTCGGGCATGGGGCGCGTCATCGTCTACGCGGCCTTCCAGATCCCCGTCATGATCCTCGCCGCCCTCGCCCTCGCCCTCGTGCTCGATTCCTACCTCGTCAAGCACAACACGATCTTCCGCCTCGGCAACTTCCTGCCCTTCGCGATCCCCGGCATCGTCGCCGCGATGGTGTGGCTCTACATCTACACGCCCGAACTCTCGCCGATCACGCAGATGCTCGCCCCCCTCGGACTCAACCCGGATTTCATGGCGAAGGGCTGGCCGATCCTCGCCTCGATGGCGAACATGACGACCTGGACCTACACGGGCTACAACATGCTGATCTTCCTCGCGGCCCTCCAGGCGATCCCCCACGAGCTCTACGAGGCCGCCCGCCTCGACGGCGCCTCCGGCTGGCAGATCGTCCGGCACGTGAAGGTCCCGCTGGTCTCGGGCGCGGCGATGCTCGCCGTGCTCCTGTCGATCATCGGGACGATTCAGCTGTTCAACGAGCCCTCGGTCATGTACTCCTCGAACACGTGGATGGGGACGAGCTACACGCCGATGATGATGGCCTATTACACGATGTTCGGGCAGATCTCGCCCGGCGGCGACGGGCCCGCCTCCGCGATCTCGATCCTCATGGCGATCATCGCCGGAGCCCTCGCCGTCATCTACGCCTTCGCCCAGAGGAGGACCCTCCGATGAGCACCTCGTCATCCGCCCGCTCGCGCCGGAGCACGGCCCGTCTCGCAGACGGCCGCGAATACCTCGCCTCCGCCGAGGGAATGCCGCCGAGGTCGATCGCCCCCTCGACTGCGGCCAGGACGATCACCCTCGTCGTCCTCGTCGTCACCCTCCTCTACTTCCTCGCCCCGATCGTGTGGGTGATGTTCTCGATGACGAAGTCGAATCCGGGCCTCGTCTCCTCGCCCGGATTCTGGTTCGCCGACGACATCCAGCTCACCGAGAACTACTCGAAGCTCATGAGCTGGACCCAGGGCCTCTTCTGGCGGTGGGTCGGCAACTCCCTCCTCTATTCGACCGCCGCCGCGGCTTTCGGCACGCTCGTCTCCGTCGCCGCGGGCTACGCCCTCGCGAAGTTCGCCTTCCCCGGCAAGAACATCACAATGGCCTTCATCATGGGCGGCCTCCTCATGCCGGTCGCGCTGCTGACGATCCCCCTGTACATCGTGTTCCACGGGATCGGACTGACGAACACGATGTGGGCGATCATCATCCCCTCGTGCGTCTCCCCCTTCGGCGTCTTCCTCGGGCGCGTCTACGCCGACTCCTCCGTCCCGAAGGAGCTCATCGAGGCCGCCCGCATCGACGGCGCCTCCGAGGCGAGGATCTTCTTCACGATCGTCCTGCGCCTCCTCGCGCCGGCGATGGTGACGATCTTCCTCTTCATCTTCGTCGCGACCTGGAACAACTTCCTCCTGCCCCTCATGATGGTCTCCTCCCCGGAGATCAAGCCCGTCACCCTGGGCCTGTACGGCATGATGAGCTACTTCAACCCCGAGAAGGGGGCCGTCATGATGGGCGCGCTCCTCGGGGTCGTGCCCCTCATCGCCCTGTTCCTCGGGCTCCAGCGGTACTGGCAGGCGGGTCTCGCGGCCGGTTCGGTGAAGGGCTGACGCGGATGAGCCGAGGGCCCCGCTCCGTCCGTTTCACGACGCCCGCCTACGGCGGCGACTGGAACCCCGAGCAGTGGTTCGCCGATGCAGATGCGGATGCGATCCTCGACGAGGACATCGCGAAGATGCGCGAGGCCGGCGTCACCCTGGTGACGCTCGGCGTCTTCTCCTGGTCGCGCCTCGAACCGGAGGAGGGCCGCTACGAGCTCGACTGGCTCGAGGGGATCCTCGACCGTCTTCACGCGGCGGGCATCGGGGTGGATCTGGCGACGGGGACCGCCTCGCCTCCCGTGTGGATGGCCCTCAACCATCCGGAGTCCCTGCCGGTCGATGCGCGCGGCGTGCGCCTCGGCTTCGGGTCCCGTCAGCAGTATTCCCCGAACTCGACCGCTTATCGCACAGCCGCCCTCGCCCTCGTCGATCGACTGGCCGACCGTTTCGGGGATCATCCGGCGCTCGTCCTGTGGCACGTGGGCAACGAGTTCGCCTGCCATGTCCGCGAGTGCTTCTCCGAGGAGTCGAAAGAGGCCTTCAGGGCCTGGCTCGAGGCCCGGTACTCGTCGATCGAGGCTCTCAACCGCGCCTGGGGGACGGACTTCTGGTCGCAGCGCTACACCTCCTTCGCGCAGGTGAGCCCGCCCTCGGCCATGCCGAGCTTCCCGAACCCCTCGCAGGTCCTGGACTGGCGGCGCTTCACGGACGACTCCTTCCGCTCCCTCTTCGAGGCCGAGGCCGCCGTGATCCGCGCTCATTCGACGCGCCCGATCACGACGAACTTCATGGGCGCCTTCCCCGTCCTCGACTACCGGAAGTGGGCGGAGTGCGTGGACGTCGTCGCGGACGACTCCTACCCGGATCCGGCCGATCCCCTCGCGGCTCATGAGATCGCCTTCGCGGGCGACCTCATGAGGGGCCTGGGCGGCGGGGCGCCGTGGATCCTCATGGAGCAGGCCCCCGGTGCGATCCAGTGGCGGCCGAGGAATTCGCCGAAGCGGCCCGGCCAGTTCCTCCTGTGGTCGCTGGCCCGGCTCGCCCATGGCGCCGATGCGGTCCTCCAGTTCCAGTGGCGCCAGTCGAGGGCGGGGGCGGAGACCTTCCACTCGGGGATGATCCCGCACGCGGGCGCTGTTTCGCGCACCTGGGACGAGGTCGTTGAGACCGGTCGGGCCCTGTCGCGGCTGGGGCCGGTGGTGGGCGCACGGTCCGAGGCGGGGATCGCGATCGTCGTCGACTGGGAGTCGGAGTGGGCGCGGGCCGCTTCGATCGGTCCGACTGAGGAGCCAGCGGAGCCCCTCTTCGCATTGGCCCGGCACTGGCATCGCACGGCCTGGGAGGCCGGGTATCAGGTGGACCTGGTGGGCCCCGAGGCGGATCTGTCCGGGTATTCGCTCATCATCGTCCCCGGCGTCTTCATCGATCGTCCCGCTCTCACGGACGCCCTTGCGGCCGCTGCGCAGGGCGGCGCCCAGGTCCTCGTCGTCGGGCCGAGCGGTGTCGTCGACGAGTCCGCTCATGCGATTCTCGGAGGGTATCTCGGGAGCGCCCGGGGCCTTCTCGGCGTCGCGGTCGCCGATCATGCGGCTCTGACGGGGCCCGTGCGCGAGGCCTTCGATTCACCTTCGGGTCCGGCGTCCGCGGTTTCGCGCATCACGAGGGCGGTCGGCGCTCCTGCCGCATGCACCTCGATCGGCCTGCGGATCTGCTCGGAGGAGCTGGCC
Organism: Schaalia sp.; assembly: GCF_050312375.1. Lineage (NCBI taxonomy): Bacteria > Bacillati > Actinomycetota > Actinomycetes > Actinomycetales > Actinomycetaceae > Schaalia > Schaalia sp. The sequence goes on along the minus strand of NZ_JBNOYB010000106.1, from coordinate 16,600 downwards.
GATCGCTTCAGCGCGCTGGCCGGTCCTGACGCCCGCGCCCGATGCGGCATGTGGGCGGAGGAGCTCGTCGGCTACGGCCGATCCGGGAGGCCGGACACGGGCGATATCGAGGGCGCGGCTGCGGGCGTCACCACGGACGAGGGCGGCGCCGGGGGCTTGGACGAAGGCACTGCCGGGCTCATGGGCGAGGGCGATGCCGGGAGCGAGGCGCGCGCCTTCGAGCGGGGGCGGGGTCTGCCTCCCGACGTTGATGCGGTCGCGGTCTTCGATGAATCCGAGGGCGGAGCCGACCTCGCCGGGATGCCCGCCTTGACGCGCCGCATGCTCGCTTCAGGGGGAGCCGCCTGGTACCTCGCCTGTCATCCGGACGATGTCACTGCGCGCGCCCTCTTCGACCTCCTCGCCGGGCGGGCGGGGATCACGCCCGTGGTGGCGGATCTCCCCGATGGCGTGGAGGCCTCCCGGCGCGGGGACTTCCTCTTCCTCCTCAACCACTCCGACGCTTCGGTGAGGGTGCGCGGGGTGAGGGGGAGCGAGCTCCTTTCGGGTTCCGCTGTCGAGGACGGGATCGAAGTGGGTCCGAGGAGCGGGGTCGTCGTCGCCCTGTCCGCGTGAGCCGTGGTTCAGGCGGGCGGACCGCGCTTGAGGCGGGGCAAGCCTAGGTTCAAACGGGAAGGATCCGCGCTTGAGGCGGGTGCGGAGCAGGCGCCTGAGAGCCGATAGGCTGCGACCATGCCCTACGACCCGATGCCACGATCCGAGGACGGGTGCCCCTGCGGTTCCGGCGCCCCCTTCGGCTCGTGCTGCTTCCCCTTCCTCGAAGGCGAACCCGCACCCACCGCCCTCGCGCTCATGAGGTCGCGCTACACGGCCTTCGTCCTCAGCGACGAGGACCACCTGTTCCGATCCTGGCATCCGAAGACCCGGCCGGCCCCGCCCTTCTCCGATCAGACGATCACGTGGGAGGGCCTGCGGATCCTCGCCCTCGCCCAGGGCGGTGCGGACGATGAGGAGGGCGTCGTCGAATTCGAGGCGTACTTCCAGGATCATCAGGGCCGCGCCGGGAGCCTTCGGGAACGCTCGCGATTCGCGCGGAGGGCGGGACGCTGGTTCTACGTGGACGGCGAGATCGGATGAGCCGCCCGCACTCGGGCGATGGCGAACGCGCCCGCACCCCCTCCGATCTTCCCCCTCACCTCGCCCTCAGACCCTTCGAGGTGAGCCTCGGACCGATCCGCATCGCCTCCGGTCTCGTCCTCCTCCTCGTCGCCCTCGTCCTCGGGCTCGTCGTGACGCTCAAGCCGATCGCGGAGCTCGACCAGCGGGTCCTCGAATGGTTCGTCGCCCGCCGCAGTCCGGGCGCGACCGCCGTGATGGAGGCCCTGACCGCTCTTTTCGCACCCACGACCGCCGTCATCGGCGCGCTCGTCATCGGCGCGCTCGTCGGCGCGGCGTCGCGCTCCGCACTGCTCGGCGTGTACATCCCCGCATCGATGGCCCTGGCTTCGGCCTTCACCGCCGTCGCGAAGGACGGCATCGAAAGGGTGCGGCCGGCCCTTCCCGAGCGGATCGTCGTCGAGCTCTCGCACTCCTACCCGTCCGGGCACACGACCGCTGCGGCGGCCCTCGCCGTGTCGGCTGCGATCCTCCTGATCTCGCGCTTCGCGTGGACGCGGCCGCCCGTCCGGGGGGCCATGATGGCGGCCTCCCGGGCGAGCACAGGCACTCCGGCGCTCTCGTCGCCCGGCTCGAACGTCCGGGGGGTCGTGGTGGGGGCCTCCCGGGCGAGAGCTTCGGCCGAGGCCGGTGGCGATTCTGCGCGGCGGGCTGTTCACGAGGACTTCGTTCGCTGGTCGAGGCCCGTCCGACGAGCGCTCATCATCCTGGCTGCGGTCGGACTCGTCGTCCTCATCGCCACGACTCGCGTGTACTTGGGCGCGCACTGGTTGAGCGATGTCGTCGGGGGCGCGATGGTCGGCGCCGGGGCCTCGCTCGTCCTGGCCGGGATCCTCCAGCCGCGCTCGTCCTGAACCGTTTCCGCGCCTGCTGCGGCGATGAGTCGAACAGGGGCCGTCAGGCCTGGCGACAAGTCGGTCACCCGCCGCACTGCCCGCGGCGACAAGTCGGACAAACCCCTTTTCGGCCCCGGCAACAAGTCGGACAGACGCCGCACCGCCCGCGGCGACAAGTCGGTCACCCGCCGCACTGCCCGCGGCGACAAGTCGAGCATGTGAGCTCTCTTTGGGGCCGAACCCCCTCATTTCAGGCCAGAATGACCGACTTGTCGCCATCTGACTGACGGACCCCGACCGATTTGTCGCCACCCGCATGATGGGTCCCGACAGACTTGTCGCCACCCGACCGCTGATCCCCGAGCGACGGGCAATACCCGAGACCTCCCGATCCGCGCAGGCCTAGTCTTTCCACAGAGCCCGATTCGAGGAGGAGCCGTGGCCAAGACCGAGGATCTCATCGACTACGTCGAGCGCGCCTTCGAGCCGCTCGCCCTCGAGACCTTCACGCCGGTCGATTCCCTCGTCCTGTCCTGGGCCTCCTACTTGCGGGTCCTCGGCGACGTTCCCGAGGCCGCGACCGCCGAGGGCGTGCGCTTCCAGGAGCTCCTGCGCGCCGAAGCCTTCCCCGTGTACTTCTCACCCCTGTGGGATCCGCAAAGGTCGAAACGCCTCCTCCTCGCGATGGGCTCGAGCCCCCGATTCCGCGACCTCGTCCAATGCCGCTGCGTCGACGAGGTCGATGCCGATGCGCAGATGCAGTTCGCCGCTGCGACCTACATCCTCGGCGACGACCTCGTCTACGTGGCCTTCCGCGGGACCGACCGCACGCTCGTCGGGTGGAAGGAGGACTTCAACATGACCTTCCGTTTCCCTGTGCCCGCGCAGGAGGCGGCGGCCCGCTATCTCCGGGAGGCCGCGTCGGGCACGAGGGCGAGGATCCTCGTCGGAGGTCATTCGAAGGGCGGGAATCTTGCGATCGCCGCCGCCGCTGCCAACCAGCATCTTCTCGGAAAGCGTCTTCTTCGGGTGTATTCGCACGATGGACCGGGCTTCCTCCCATCCGTGCTCGAACGCCCCGAATTCGTCGCCATCGCCGACCGGATCGACATGACCGTTCCCCAGTCCTCCGTCGTGGGGATGTTCCTCGACCATTCGGTGCCTTACGGCGTCGTGCGCTCGACCCGTGTCGGCCCCTGGCAGCACGACCCGTTCTCATGGGTGATCCTCGGCGAGGACTTCGAGCGCCTTGAGGGCCTGACGATCGACGCGAGGCATATTCAGGGGACGCTCGCCGAGTGGTTGTCCCGTCATGACGAGGCGGAGCGGGAGGCCCTCATCAACGCGGTCTACGAGCTGGTGACGATTCCCGGGGTCACGACGGTCGATGATCTGGCGGATTCGTGGCAGCGGAACATCCCGGAGATCCGATCGCGCTTGGCGGGCATGGACCCGGAGACCCGCAGATTCATCCTTCAGTCATTGCTGCGGGTGGGAACGATCGGCCTGCATCGCATCCGTCCGACGCTGCGCGGGGCGCGCGGGGGCCTTGGCGGCGGCTCGGACGCTGAGCGAGGGGTACCCGGCAACAACCCGGACACCAGGTCAGGAGCCCCCGGCAACAACCCGGACTTCAGAAGACCCTGAGGCCCTCTGAAGGCCGATATCTGCCTCAAGTGTCCGACTTGCAGACACGGCCACCCGTATCAGTGAATGACTTGTCGCCGGCCCCTCTCGCACTCGTCCTGCCCAACCGCTCCCTCGATGGAATGAACCCGCCCCCGGATGAGCAAAAGGGCGGCGGAAGGAAGGATCCTTCCGCCGCCCTCAACGCTGAAGAGTCACTTCCTGCCCTTGATCGCACCCCAGATCGCGAGCACGACGATCGCACCCACGATCGAGAGGATCCAGGTCCGGAGGTTCCAGAACGAGCCGAGGCCGACGTTGAAGACGAAGTTGCCGATCCAGCCGCCGACGATCGCGCCGATGACGCCGATGACGAGGTTCGAGCCCCAGCCCTCCCCTGCACGACCCGGCATGATGGCCTTCGCGATGGCGCCGACGATGAGGCCGAGGATGATGTAGCCGAGGATTCCCATGGGGCTCCTTTTCGTTGACGGAATGATTGCGGCGCAGGCTCCGCCGCGCTTCTACCCTCTCACGATTCCGGGCCCACCGCAGATCAGCGTCGCTCCACGACGCGAAGAGTGCGCCACAGGAACGGCGTCCGAAGGTGGGACCCTCAGTCTCCGAAGGGCCCGTAGGTTGCGAGGATGTTCCCCTTCTCCGTCGTCTCTACGCTGAGGAGGCGCAGACGGGCCAGAGCCGCCCTCGAAGAGGCCGCGCCCTGAGGCGCCGACGATCACCCCCGCCCTCGGGCGCGGGAGGGGTTCAGCGACAACTCGGACACTAGACGGGAAGATCCGGCGACAACTCGGACTTTCGGAAGACCCTGAGGCCCCCTGAATGTCGAAATAAGACCGCGAATGACCAACTTGTCGACGCGCCGCCTCACAGAGGGGCCCGAGTTGTAGACACACCTGCTCGCATCAATGCTCGAATTGTTGACATTGAGAGCCGAGGAAGAGTCCGCGTTGCTGCCACCCATGTCGCCGCCTCGGCAGCCTCGTGGCATGAGCGGGACTCGCACACCCCCTCAGCGCGCGGGCTCGAGTTCGATGCGCTCCCCCGCCCAGTGGTCGAGGAGCCAGCGGTCGTGGCTCGCGACGAGGAGGGTCCCGTTCCAGTCCGCGAGCGCGCCCTCGAGCGCTTCGATGGAGTCGAGGTCGAGGTAGTTCGTCGGCTCGTCGACGATGAGGATCTCGGGGGATGCGGCGACGGCGAGGGCGAGTTGGACGCGCCGCTGGTTGCCTGCGGATAGCTCGGCGATCGGGCGGTGCCACATGGAGGGGTGGAGGATCCCGGTGCCGAGCTCCCCGATGCCCGCTTCCCAGGTCTCGGGGTCGAGTCCGGGGTCGCCGAGGGCGGGGAGGCGTTGGGGGACGAGGGCGAGGCGGCCTCCCGGATCGATGGAACCGGTCGAATCCGGTGCCGGGGCCTGGCCGCTCGCGGTCCATTGGAGGAGCGTCGATTTGCCCGAGCCGTTCGGGCCGGTGAGGAGGAGGTGCTCGCCGGCGCGCACATCGAGGGTGATCGGTGCGAGCCGGCCGGGCACATGCGCTTTCCGGATCGCGAGGGCGAGCGATCCGCTCGCCTCCCCGACGGGCGAGAGGTCCATCCTCAGGAGGTATTCGCGGGGTTTGCGGACTTCGCGCTGCGTGAGGGCCTCCATCTTCCGATCGTCATTGCGAGTCCTGCGGGTCATTGTTTTGGAGGCGCGGTCGGCGAAGAACTTCTTTTCCTTGCGAGTCGCTTCCTTGAGTCGGATGCCGCCCTCTTTGATGTCTTCGGCGGAGCGCCGGTGGGCGCGGATCTGCTTCTTCTCCTCCTGCTGGGCGGCGTGGAGGTGGAGGTGCTCGGCTCGGGCCGCCGCTTTGCGTTCGAGGTAGTCGGCGTATCCGCCTGCGCAGCGTTGGACGCCCGGGAGGACGCCTCCGCCCGTGGCCGTGAGGAGGGCCTGCCAGGGCGCGGTGTCGAGGTCGAGGAGGACGGTCGCGGTTTCGTCGATGAAGGCGCGGTCGTGGCTCGCGAAGAGGATCGGGCCGTGGAAGTCCCGAAGGAGTGCGGCGAGGAAGCGCGCTGCTTCGGCGTCGAGGTGGTTCGTCGGCTCGTCGAGGACGAGGACGGATGGGGCGGCCAACAGGGTGGCGGCGAGTTCGAGGCGGCCGCGCTGGCCGGGTGACAGCGTCGCGAGCTCGCGATCCTTCCCGACCTCACCTGCGAGAAGACCGAGGCCGAGGCCGGCGAGGATCTCCTCGATGCGCGCGTCGAGGCTCCACACGTCCACGGCTTCCATCCGGGCGAGGAGCTCGTCGAATTCGCGGGCGAGGCGCTGCTCTTCGGCGGGAGACGGACCGGCGGCGAGGGCGGCGTTCACCTCGTCGAAGCGGGAGGAGAGGGCACGGATCGGTTCGGTCGCAGCATCAAGGTAGTCGCCGACGGTCCCGGTCATTGCGAGAACATCTGGGGCCCGGCACAGGCCGGCCGCCCCGCCCTCGACGCCCGTGATCTCGGCGGAGCCGCTGCGCGGGACGAGGTCGCCGGTGACGATGTTGAGGAGGGTTGTTTTGCCGCAGCCGTTCGGCCCGATGAGGCAGGCGCGTTCGCCGTTGACGACGGTGAAGGAGACGCCTTCGAGGAGGGGCTCGGCGGTGTAGGAGAAGCTGAGGTCAGTGAGGGTGATCGCGGGCACGGGGGCTCCTGAACGCATCGATGCGGAAAGGGGAAGCGTGTCGGCAGGGCCGAGGGCGTCAGACGATCATGGAAAAACGGTAGCATGGTCGCGAGGGGCAGCTGTCGAACTGCTGGCAGAGGGTCAGCGAAACCACGAAACACATGCAGCGAATCTACGAAAACTCAGCAGCGAAACGCCTGGATTCGGGACGAGGCTTGTCGCCGATGAAGGCTGCGCAGTTACTGCCGTCATGCATGCCAACAGCGTCATTCTCTACGTCGCCGACCAGGGACGAGCCCGCGATTTCTATGCTGCGGTGCTGGAGGAGACTCCATCGTTGGACGTCCCCGGGATGACCGAATTCGACCTTGGCGGCGTCACCTTGGGGCTCATGCCCTTCGATGACATGGCCACGATGATCCCTGAACTGTCTGCCTCGCAGGGACAGCGGTGTGAGCTCTACCTGCGCCGCCCCGATGCGGCCGCCTGGCTGCATCGCGTCGAACTCGCAGGGGGACGGACGCTGTTACCGCTCGGCCCGCGAGCCTGGGGTGAGACCGTCGGTTACGCCCTCGACCCCGACGGCCACGTCGTCGCGATCTCGGAAGCCTGAGGCGGGAGAGGCTGAGGACGTGAACAACAGGCCGAGCGCACTCTTTCATTGCGATCAGCCCGTTTCGTGATGGTGGAGCCAATGGGACTCGAACTCGTAACCTCCTGCTTGCAAAGCAGGTGCGCTACCAATTGCGCCATGGCCCCTTGGAGGATTCAGTCGGCGAGAGGCTCGCCCGTGACGGACTTCCACAGCTTGACGTTATCGGAGAAGTCCTCGACGATCTGGCGGCTAACGATTCCTGCGGCGAACGCCGCTGCGATGACGCCCCGGCCTCTACGGCGTGCCGGTGTCGGCGCTGTGGGAATGGCAGTGAGTCGCGGACCCTTGCCTCCGAGCATCGGAAAGAGACGGGTGTACGAGCTCATCGCAAGAGTGTGTGGGGGTTCCTGAAGCGGCCAGCTTCGAGTAGCGACCGGTTGATGTCGTTCGTCAGGTTCGGGAAGCTCAAAGCAGAGCAGTCAAGGTGCTCGATGCGGTCATTGATGGCTTCGGCGGGCAGGCACTGGTGCCTGAGCGGTTGCAGAACGCGAGGACGTCGGGGACGCCTCTCAAACCCGAACACCTGTCATCGAGGGCTGTCATGCGGGTGGGCCCCGCCCTTTTCCACTCGGAGCGGAGTTCTTTCAAATTCCGAGGGCCTCGAACATTTCGTCAGCATCAGTAAAGCGGGATGTGCCGCGCGTACCGACTTCGCGGGCTTCTTCGAGCGCGGCAAGGGACTCCGCATTCGGCTCACTATCGCTCTGCGTGAGCGGAATGCGGCTCTCGCGCGCGATCTGACGGTTGGAGGCTATGACACTGGACCGCGACGTTGATATCCCCTCCCTAGTTCCACAGGTCTTCACTGCGCCAATCCTCTGGGAATCCCATCATCGTCTGAGCACTGAGACCAAGTGCTTCGACCGAGTGAGGAAAAGTCGTCATGACCTCGGCGAACTTCGTAGGCCACGAGGTGTTCGGGTTGATCGCCTTGAGGAGATAAGCGGCCGTCGCTGAATGGAAATAGACGCGGTGAAGCGCTCCGGGTTTTGTTCCGTGGTTGTTGTGAGAGGATTTCGCGTGCCAAGGAACTATCCGAGAGAGTTTCAGGATCGGGCTGTGCGCCTTGTGGAGGATCGTCTTCGGGTTGATCCTGGAGCGTCTGAGACGAGCGTGATCGCTGATACCGCGATGAAGCTGGGGACATCGAGGGAATCTCTTCGGCGCTGGGTGGTCCAATCCCGAGTGGATTCTGGAACGCGCCCGGGAGTGTCAACGTCGCAGAGTGAAGAGATTCGCCGGCTGCGCAAGGAGAACGCGCAGCTACGGCGCACGAATGAGATCTTGAAGGTGGCGTCGGCTGTTTTCGCGTCCGACCCCGCCCCCCAGGGTCGGACATTGAATCGCCTTCATCGACGCTTATCGTGATCGTTTTTCTGTCGAGTTCATCTGTCAGACGTTGAACCGTGAACGCGCCGGCGGGTTCGTGTCCTCGCGGGGCTACCGGGCGGCGAAAACTCGGCCCCCGTCGCTACGCTCGCTCAATGATGCCGTCCTCATCGGGCAGATCGCCACGATTTTCGAGGCGAACTACAGGGTGTATGGGGTGCGCAAGATGTGGCATGCCCTCAAACGCTCCGGTTGGAGTGTCGGACGCGAGCAGGTCGCCCGGCTCATACGGACGGCGGGGATTTGTGGTGTTCGCAGAGGCCGGACCCCATCACCACCCGCAAGGGCAGGCAGGCAGACACGCGCCCAGATCTGGTCAACGCCAGTTCACGGCTGATCGGCCCAACCAACTGTGGGTCGCCGACATGACCTACGTTCGAACGAAGGTCGGGTTCGTGTACACGGCCTTCGTCACCGACGTGTTCTCCCGCAAGATTGTCGGCTGGTCGACACGCTCGTCCATGAAGACCCAAGCGTTACCGCTCGAAGCTCTCGATCAAGCGATCGCGCAGGCTCGGGGCAACCTGGAAGGGGCTCGTGCATCACAGTGACCACGGCTCCCAGTACGTCTCGATTGTCTACAACGACACGCTCACGGGCCTGGGGATCAAGGCGTTGACGGGGACCGTGGGGGATTCCTACGACAATGCGCTCGCCGAAACCGTCAACGGCTTGTACAAGACCGAGCTCATCTACACCGGGCAGTGGGAATCCCCGGCCGAGGTCGAATTTGCGACCTTGTCGTGGGTGCACTGGTGGAACACCGCTCGCCTCCATCAGGCACTGGGCTACCAGACGCCCGAAGAGGTCATCCACACCTACAATCAACGCCGGACACCAACACCGGTGACCACCCACTAAAAGAAACGGAACACAACCCGGAGCGCTTCACATCAGGTGCCACCAGCCCCTACACTAGACCCTCGCCACCACCAGAAACTTGACCCAAGCGTGTCGCACATGGCCGCGGAGATAGCTCGGAGGCCTCGCGGAGAGTTCACTGAGTGACCCGACACTATTGTGACGATTACTAGTCTTCGCGGGGTATCTCGCGGGAGGTGCGCAGATGCCTTCAAGAATCACGCGGTGAATCTCGTGCTGTTGAGCATGACCCACGGCAACACTATGCGGGGCACACAACTTTAGATGTTATGCAGCAGGTATTTCTACAGTCAAATTTGTTCAAAGACTGGGTAATGCCTCTGGTGCGTAGTCGATTCGTGAATGATCGTATCGTCCCCATCAATCCAGAAGAAAAGGACGATAACTTGGCTGCACACTTTGCACCACGTCGCATAGCCGTTGCGACCGCAGCCGGAGTACTCGCGACTCTCGGTCTCGGAGTCGTCTCACCGGCTCTCGCGGAAGACTCAGTGAGCTCATCGGCTCGTTCGATCACTTCCCCGGCTTTCACCACCGACGGTAAGCCGATGAACTACGCCGTAAATCTCACCACAGGCACCACCGCCGCATCCTTTGATCAGGCCGTCAGCCTGGCCGAGCAATGGGGTGTTTCACTGCAGAAATACCCCCAGTTCTCAAGCTTCTTCATCCAATCCGTTGACCCGCGATTCGCCGAGGATCTCAGCCGGGCGCTGAATGCCGCGGGCATCACCTTCGACTCCATCGGTCCGACACGACAGGCCGCTGTCACAGGCGGCGAAGTGGTCGTGCCTCTCGAGAATCCCACAACACGCGCGGCCGCCAACGAACGCGCATCAACCGGCCTCGCCGATGGTTCACAGCTTGAAGACTTCACTCCGGACCCTTCTTCCTCACAAGCCTGGGGCCTTAGCGCAATCGGAGCGATCGAAGCTCAGAAGGTCGATGTTGAGCTCGATCCTGTCGTCGTCGGCGTCCTGGACACAGGCATCGCTCCGGACCACCCGGACCTCAAGGATCAGATCAATACCGACCTATCGGTTGGCTGCCAGTACAACGGCATCCCGAGGCAGGGTGTGGAGAACTGGGCTGACGATCATTACCACGGCACTCACGTCGCCGGAACCATCGCCGCCGCACACAACGGGATCGGAGTCGATGGTGTCGCCCCGCACACGACCTTGGCAGCTGTCAAAACCTCGAATTCTGAAGGACTCTTCTACCCCGAGTACGTGGTTTGCGCATTTGTCTGGGCCGCCGATCACAACTTCGATGTGACCAACAACAGCTACTACGTCGATCCTTGGGCCTACTGGCTTCCGAACGAACCCACCCAGGCAGCGGGCCTCGAAGTCGTCACGCGAGCAGTCCAGTACGCCGATGATCATGATGTTGTGAACGTCGTGGCCGCCGGTAATTCGAGCCACGACCTCGACCACCCCACGACGGACGACGAGTCTCCTAACGATGTGGGCGCGGATAATGCCATCAAAGGACGTGACGTCAGCAACGGCCTCGACATCCCCGCGATGCTCGATTCGGTTGTCACCGTTTCCGCAGTTGCACGCCCCTATAACACCGATGCCGCGACCGCGACCCTGTCACGTTCGCGTTTCTCCAACTACGGCGTGAAGAACATTGAGGTCGCAGCTCCCGGCTCATCGATTTACTCAACCTTCCCAGCCAGCCGCAACTACTACGGAACAATTAGCGGCACCTCGATGGCATCGCCACACGTCGCCGGTGTCGTTGCGCTCCTGCGCGGAGTCGATCCGACTCGCAGTGCCACCGAAACGAAGGAAGTGCTCTACCGACAAGCGGAACAGCTCTATTCACGCCTGGCGGAACCGACCGATGGCAGTGAATACCGCGGTCACGGCCTCGCCAACGCTCTCGGAGCGGTCTTGGAGGACCAGCCATCTGCCGAGGTGACGCTCAGCTATTCAACCGACGCGGGAGAAACCTGGAAGGACTTCTCTGACGCGACTTCGATCCGCGACCCCTTCATCGTGCGTGCGCACGTCACCGGTCCCGCCACCTCCGTCCTCTTGAAAGTGGCTTCGGACAACGCCGCTGTCGATGCTCTCTTGCCGAAGCTGTCGCAAGATGCCAACGGATCCTTCGACGGTGATGTCACGGTCACCACCGAAGAGATCGATCCGGCTGAACTGCGCTCCGCTGCCCGCTCGACTGCGACTTCTATTGAGAATCGTTCGGGAGCACTGTCCCTCAATGAAACTGACGATCCGCTCGTCCTTTCCATTGATGTCACCGCATACGGCCGCAATAACGATGCGCGCGCGGCGGACGACACCACCGTGGCGAGCATCGCGACCCTCCCCGAGGTCTCCCTCTCCGTTCACCCTGCGAAGGCACCTGCTGACTCACTTGCCACGAGCGGTGCCGGCTCAGCACTCATCTTGACGGCGACCGGCCTTAAGCCGGGCGATTCGGCAAGCTTCAGCGCCGGTTCCCTCGGCCTGCTCGGCACCGCAACTGTGGATGCCGAGGGCGTTGCGACGCTGAACTGGACCGTCGGTAAGGAAACGGCAGCTGCTACCTACACCCTGTCCGTGACCGGTGCCCAAGGCGGATCCGCCAGCACGGCACTGACAATCACCGCGGCTCCTGCGGAGCCCGAAACGAAGACAGAAGGTTTCAGCGAAAAGCCCACCGCGACACCTGTGGCGGCCAGGGCCGCTACCGTTCTGGCCGCAACCGGTGCTGACACTCCCGCCCTTCTCGCGCTGGTCGCTCTAAGCGCCGTGGTCGGCATCGGCGGTGTAGCACTCGCGCGCCGTCACAAGTGACAAGCGAATATCCGGGGCTGCGATAAAGCAGACGTGAACCCAAAGCAAATGGGGTGGGAGCGCTCGACTCCCACCCCATTTGCATGCTCGAGGGTGGCCGAGACGGTGAACGGCGCGTCCGCCGTAGGACGGACTCTCAACGAATAAGTGCCGCAATGGCTACAGTGAGCGATTCCCCAATGAAATAAAAAGCGACCCAATCGCAAACTTTCCTTGCGATCAGGCCGTTTCGTGATGGTGGAGCTAACGGGACTCGAACCCGTAACCCCCTGCTTGCAAAGCAGGTGCGCTACCAATTGCGCCATAGCCCCTTGTGAAGGAATCAGTCCAGGGTTTCGTCTGTGACGGACTTCCAGAGCTCGACGTTATCGGAAAGATCCTGGGAGATCTGTCGAATGACGATTCCGATGGCGACGGCTGCTGCGACCGTCGAAAGAACCCCGATCCACTTCTTCATGGGATCTCCGCCTTTCCTTCGTCGCGGATGGTGGGCCTAGGTGGGCTCGAACCACCGACCTCAGTCTTATCAGGACTGCGCTCTAACCTACTGAGCTATAGGCCCAAATCCGTGCCCCTCGGGCACCGGATTATCGTAACCGCACTTCACACGCACCGGCAAATCCGACGACGTGAACTGCGGCACGGAGTCGATCGGCGCGCCCGAAGGGAGAATCGATGCGCACCCACGAAGGACTGACAAGCGCGCACCCCCAAAGGAACGACAGGCGCGCCCCCGAAAGCTCTCAGGCGCCGCTCGCCTCACTCGTCCATGAGGGAGACCTTGATGCCGCCGACCAGGGAGGCGATGACGTTGTAGAGCATCGCGCCCACGGTGGAAGCGGCGGTGAGCAGGACGACGTTGGCCACGGCGGCGATCGTCGCGTAGGACAGCACCTTCGGCAGGCGCACGTAGTCGAGCAGCACCGTGAACTTCTGCGCGCCGATCGTCGTGAGGAACTCCTCGATCGTCGAGAAGACGTGCATTCCGTCGACCATGAGCCACAGGACCGCCGTGCCGACGACGAGGGCGATGCCGAGGGCGACAGACAGCAGGAAGCTCACCTTCATGACGGTCCACGCGTCGATGCGGGCAACCGCCAGGTCGACCCTGCGGGGAGCGTCTTCGGTGGCGTACACGGTCGTCTCGTCGCTCATTCCTCGTTGCCTTCCTCAATGGAGTTCAGGTCTGACGCTACAGCTTCGACGGCGGTTTCGTCGTCATTCGCGCCCGACTGCGCGGAATCGCCATTCGTCGGGGACTCGGCGCCCTCCGCTCCGCGCGCCTCCGCCTCAACAGACGAATCCCCCGCGGCAGACCCCGCCGCAGACTCAACCGCAGACTCAACCGCAGACGCCTCCGCGGACTCCTCCTCATCCATGTCCCGCTCCGGGTTCGGGGTGATCGCAATGATCCGGTCGTCCCCGTCGGGGCGGGCGAAGATGACGCCCATCGTGTTGCGGGCGGTCGGGCGCACATCGGAGGCGTTGACCTGGACGAGCTTGCCGGACTCGGTGATGACCATGACGTCCTCGTCCGGGTTCACGACGAGGGCACCGACGAGGCCGCCGCGCTCGTCGACGAGCTTGCCGACGCGCACGCCCATCGTGCCGCGCCCCTTCGTCGGGTACTCCTCGACGGGGGTGCGCTTGGCGTAGCCGGACTCGGTGACGATGAGCAGGTCCGCACCCTCGCGCGGCACCTCCATGGACAAGAGCTCGTCATCACCGCGGAACTTCATGCCGCGCACGCCCGAGGTCGATCGGCCCATTGGGCGCAGCTGCTCGTCGGTGGCGGAGAAGCGCACCGCCTGGCCGTCGCGCGACACGAGGATGAGGTCCTGGTCGGCGCAGATGACCTGGGCGGAGACGACCTCGTCGGGCCGCCCCTCCTCGTCCTCGCGCAGGTTGATCGCGATGATGCCGCCCGAACGCGGGGAGTCGTAGAGCTTGAGCGGCGTCTTCTTCACCAGGCCCGACTTCGTCGCGAGCACCAGGTAGTCGGCCATGTCGTAGTCGCGGATCGCGAGGACCTGCGCGATCTTCTCATCGGGCTGGAAGGCGAGGAGGTTCGCGACGTGCTGGCCCTTCGCGTCCCGCCCGCCCTCGGGGATCTCGTAGGCCTTCGCCCGGTAGACGCGCCCGAGGTTCGTGAAGAAGAGCAGCCAGTGGTGGGTCGTCGTGACGAAGAAGTGCTCGACGACGTCGTCGCCGCGCAACTGGGTGCCGCGCACGCCCTTGCCGCCGCGCTTTTGCGAACGGTAGTTGTCGGTGCGGGTGCGCTTGGCGAAGCCGTCGCGGGTGATGGTGACGACGACATCCTCTTCGGGGATGAGGTCCTCCATGCTCATCTCCCCGTCGAAGGGGACGATGCGCGTGCGGCGCTCGTCGCCGTACTTGTCGACGATCTCGGCGAGCTCTTCGGAGATGATGGCCCGCTGGCGCTCCGGCTTGGCGAGGATGTCGCGCAGGTCGGTGACGCGCGCCATGAGCTCGGTGTGCTCGTCGAGGATCTTCTGGCGTTCGAGGGCGGCGAGTCGGCGCAGCTGGAGGGCGAGGATCGCGTCGGCCTGGACCTCGTCGACCTCGAGCAGCTCCATGAGGCCGGATCGCGCCTTGTCCACGGTCGCGGAGGAGCGGATGAGGGCGATGACCTCGTCGAGGGCGTCGAGGGCCTTGAGGTAGCCCTCGAGGATGTGGAGGCGGTCGAGGGCCTTGTTGAGGCGGAACTGGGTGCGCCGCACGATGACCTGCATCTGGTGGGCGATCCAGTGCCGGATGAAGCCGTCAATCGACAGCGTCCTGGGCACCCCGTCGACCAGGGCGAGCATGTTCGCCGAGAAGTTCTCTTGCAGCGAGGTCCGCTTGTACAAGTTGTTGAGGACGACCTTGGCGACCGCGTCGCGCTTGAGGACGATGACGAGGCGCTGACCGGTGCGGCCCGAGGTCTCATCGCGGATGTCGGCGATCCCCTGGATCTGGCCGTCGCGGACGAGCTGGGCGATCTTGTCGGCGAGGTTGTCCGGGTTGACCTGGTAGGGCAGTTCGGTGACGACGAGGCACTGGCGGCCGTGGATCTCCTCGACGGAGACGACCGCCCGCTGCGTGATGGAGCCGCGGCCCGTCCGGTAGGCCTCTTCGATGCCCTTGTGCCCGAGGATCGTGGCGCCGGTCGGGAAGTCCGGGCCGGGGATGATGCGGATGAGAGCTTCGAGGAGTTCTTCGCGGGAGGCCTCGGGATTGTCGAGGGACCACTGGACGCCCTTGGCGACCTCGCGGAGGTTGTGCGGCGGGATGCGGGTCGCCATGCCGACGGCGATGCCCTCGGAGCCGTTGACGAGGAGATTGGGGAAGCGGGCCGGCAGGATCGTCGGCTCCTGGTTCTTGCCGTCGTAGTTGTCCTGGAAATCGACCGAATCCTCGTCGATGTCGCGGACCATCTCCATGGCGAGCGGCGCCATCTTGCACTCCGTGTACCGGGGCGCGGCGGGGCCGAGGTTGCCGGGGGTGCCGAAGTTGCCCTGGCCGGCGACGAGCGGGTAGCGCAGGGACCACCATTGGACGAGGCGCGCGAGGGCGTCGTAGATCGCCGAGTCGCCGTGCGGGTGGTAGTTGCCCATGACGTCGCCGACGACGCGCGAGGACTTCGAGAAGGACGAGGTCGGGCGGTATCCGCCGTCGTACATCGCGTAGAGGACGCGGCGGTGGACGGGCTTGAGGCCGTCGCGCACGTCGGGCAGGGCGCGTCCGACGATGACGCTCATCGCGTAATCGAGGTAGGACCTCTGCATCTCGACCTGCAGGTCGACCCGCTGGACACGGTCGAAATCGACCGCCGCTTCGGTCTCAGTGGTGTGCTCGTCGCTCACGTTCGTCCTTCGCTTCGGGGGTGACGAGGGCGGGGCCCTCGCCTTGATAAGACTGGTTCGGTCGATGTCAGATGTCGAGGAAGCGCACGTCCGCGGCGTTGCGCTGGATGAAGGAGCGCCTGCGATCGACGTCGTCGCCCATGAGGATCGTGAAGATCTCGTCGGCGTCGGCGGCCTCGTCGAGGGTCACCTGCTTGAGGATCCGGTGCGCCGGGTCCATCGTGGTCTCCCAGAGCTCGTGGTCGTTCATCTCGCCCAGGCCCTTGTAGCGCTGGATGCCGCCCTCCTTGGGCAGGCGCCGGTTCTGGGCCTGGCCTTCGGCGAGGAGCTTGTCGCGTTCCTTGTCGGAGTAGGCGAATTCGTGCTCGGCATTCGTCCACTTGATCCGGTAGAGCGGGGGCATCGCGATGTAGGTGTGCCCGTGCTCAATGAGGGGCCGCATGTAGCGGAAGAGGAGGGTGAGCAGGAGGGTCGCGATGTGCTGGCCGTCGACGTCGGCGTCGGCCATGATGACGATCTTCCCGTAGCGGAGCTTGTCGAGGTCGAAGTCCTCGCCGATGCCCGTGCCGAAGGCGGTGATGAGCGAGCGGATCGTGTCCGAGGACAGGGCCCGGTCCAGGCGCGCCTTCTCGACGTTGAGGATCTTGCCCCTGATCGGCATGATCGCCTGGTGCTCGGGGTCGCGCCACAAA
>NZ_JBNOYB010000105.1:0-125526 GCF_050312375.1 Schaalia sp. | reverse complement strand
GTTGCGGTTCTTGTCGAGCTCGATGATCTTCGCCTCGATCTCGCGGCCGATGTAGGGCTGGAGATCGCGGACGCGACGCATCTCGACGAGGGAGGCGGGCAGGAAGCCGCGCAGGCCGATGTCGAGGATCAGGCCGCCCTTGACGACCTCGATGACGGTGCCGGTGACGACGCCGTCCTCCTCCTTGACCTTCTCGATCTGGCCCCAGGCGCGCTCGTACTGGGCGCGCTTCTTCGACAGGAGCAGACGGCCTTCCTTGTCCTCCTTCTGGAGGACGAGAGCCTCGACCTTGTCGCCGACGGCGACCACGTCGTCGGGGTTCACGTCGTGCTTGATGGAGAGCTCGCGAGAGAGGCTCACGCCCTCAGTCTTGTAGCCGAGGTCGAGGAGGACCTCATCGTGGTCGACCTTGACGACAGTGCCCTCGACGATGTCGCCATCGTTGAAGTACTTGATGGTTTCGTCGATGGCGGCGAGCAGGTCCTCGGTGGAGCCGATGTCGTTGACCGCGACCTGCGGCGTGTTGGTGGTCATGTAGTTGTGTCTCCGAAACGGACTGAATAGTAGGTGAATGGACTGGCGATCCGGGCCCGGAGGCCCGAAACCACCGCGAACTACTCTATCAGGCGTCGCGCGCGAAAAGTGAAGCACGGGACGGGGTGAATTCGTGGCCCCCGTCTCGATTCGCCCCGCGCCTCAGTGCGCGGCCGCCATCCAGTTCCCCCCGATGCCCACCGAGACCTCGAGGGCGACGCTCATCCGGACGGGCTGGGCCATCTGCTCGCGGACGAGCGCTTCAACGGCCTCGGCCTCGCCCGGCGCCACTTCGAGGAGGAGTTCGTCGTGGATCTGGACGAGGACCCGCGAGTTCAGGCCCGCCGCCTCCAGGGCGTCGACCACGTTCACCATGGCGATCTTGATGATGTCGGCGGCGCTGCCCTGGATCGGCGCGTTGAGCGCCGCGCGCTCGGCCATTTCACGCCGTTGGCGGTTCTCGGAGGTGAGGTCGGGCAGATACCGGCGCCTGCCGAACATCGTCTCGGTATAGCCCCGGGCGCGCGCATCGTCGACGATCGCGGCGAGGTAGTCCCGGACGCCGCCGAAACGCTCGAAGTAGCGGTCCCGCAGCGCGGAGGCCTCGGGCACCGGGATGCGCAGCTGCTGCGAGAGTCCGAAGGGCGACAGGCCGTAGGCGAGGCCGTAGGACGTGGCCTTGATCCTCGAACGCTGCTCCGGGGTGACCTCGTCGATGGGAACGCCGAACACCATCGACGCCATCGTCCTGTGGAGGTCCTCGCCCGAGGCGAAGGCCGCGATCAGCCCCCGGTCCTTCGACAGGTGGGCCATGATCCGCATCTCGATCTGCGAGTAGTCGACGCTCATGAGCGCGCAGTAGCCGGGCCCGGGTACGAAGCCGGAGCGGATCCGCACTCCGTCGGGCGTGCGCGCGGGGATGTTCTGGAGATTCGGGTCGGAGGAGGCCAGGCGCCCCGTCGCGGCGACGACCTGCGAGAAGCTCGAGTGGATGCGGCCGTCGTCGCCGATGCTCGCGATGAGCGAGTCCACCATCTGCTTGAGCTTGATGCGATCGCGGTGGACGAGGAGGTTGTCGAGGAAGACGAAGCCCGGCCCGGCCTGCCCGCGGGTCCTTTCACGCAGATCGAGGAGGGCCTCGGCGTTCGTCGTGTAGCCCGTCTTCGTCTTCTTCGTCTTGGGCAGGTCGAGCACGTCGAAGAGGATGCGCTGCAACTGCTTCGGGCTCGACAGGTTCACGTCCTCGCCGATGACCCCGATCGCCGCGGCGCGCGCGGACTCGACCTCGGCGCCCAGGGAGGCCGACTGCTCCCTCAGAGCGCCTTCGTCGACGGCGATCCCCGTGTCCTCCATCGCCGCGAGGACCCGGGCGACCGGGAGCTCCATCGTCTCCAGGAGCTCCAGCTCCTTGGCCTCGACGAGTTCGGGTTCGAGGCGTTCCCACAGGGCGGGTATCGACCGGGCCTTCCGGGCGGCGAGGAGCATGCGCGGCGAGATCTCCCCGCCCACGTCGAAGAGGACGTCCTCCTTCGGCTCGAGCTCCTTCGGATCGACCCCCAGATAGCGCTCGAGGAGCACGGGCAGCTCCACGGACCTCGAATCGGGGCGCACGAGGTAGGCGGCGAGATGGACATCCCGGCTCGGCCAGGGCACGGCCCACCCCTGGGCCCTCAGGGAGTGGCTCAGCGCTTTCGCGTCGTGGACGATCAGGTCCGTCGCCCCGCCCAGCGCCTCGCCAAGGGCCCTCTCCTGCCCGGGGGACAACTCGGTCGGATCCACGACGAGCACCCGCTCCCGGGCGACGAGGGCGAGCAGGTCCGTCCTGCCCTTCGCGGGGGCGCCGGAGCCCTCGGCCCAGAGCGCCCGGATCGGTCCGAAGGCCTCGATCCACTCCGCGATGTCACGATCCGCCTCGACCGGATCCGCGTCGAACTCCGCCGTGAAGTCGAAGGGCGCGCGGACCTGCTCCTCGGCGCCCGGGGAGGGGGCGGTCCCGCCCTCGTCCCCCGCGATCGCCATGACGCGCGAACGCAGGCCCCCGAACTCAAGCGCATCGAAGAGGGAGAAGAGCTCGCCGGAATCCGTCGCCCCGCGAGTCAGATCGTCAAGGCCGACCCCGAGGTCGAGATCGGTGAGAAGACGATTCAAACGGCGGTTCCTGCGCACGTCCTCGAGGTGCTCGCGCAGGGCCTCGCCCCGTTTGCCCTTCACCTCGGCGGAGCGTTCGAGCAGGTTGTCGAGCCCGTCGAAGGAGACGATCCACTGCGCTGCGGTCTTGGGGCCCACCCCGGGCACGCCCGGCAGGTTGTCGCTCGCCTCGCCGACCAGGGCGGCGATCTCGGGATAGCGCTGCGGCGGCACCCCGTACTTCTCCTCGACGGCCGCCGGCGTCATCCGACGAAGATCGCCGGGCCCCTGCCCCGGGTAGAGGACCGTCACCCGCTCATTGACCGTCTGGAAGGTATCGCGGTCCCCCGAGACGACGAGGACGTCCATCCCTTCATCGGCACCGCGCTTGGCGAGGGTCGCCAGGATGTCGTCGGCCTCATAGCCCTCCTTGCGCAGGGAGACGATGCCCATCGCATCGAGGACTTGGGAGATGAGCTCGACCTGCCCCTTGAACTCCTCGGGGGTCTCCTCCCGCGTGCCCTTGTACTCGGGGTACTCCTCGGTCCTGAAGGAGCGGCGCGAAACGTCGAAGGCGACGGCGATCCTGTCCGGACGCTCCTGCTCGATGAGCTTGACGAGCATCGACACGAAGCCGTACACGGCGTTCGTGTGCTGACCGGTCTTCGTGGCGAATTTGTCGGCGGGCAGGGCGAAGAAGGCGCGGAAGGCCATCGAATGCCCGTCGATGATGAGCAAAGTGTCCGTCATAGGTGTAACCCTAGAGCCCATGAACGATTCCGTCCCGCAATCCTCATCCCCCGCTCCCGATCCCGCGCGCGTCGGCGGCTTCGTCGGCGCGCATTGGCCGGGCTCCCTCATGGAGGCCATGCGGATGGAGGTCCTCGAGCACTCCCCCGAACGCACCGTCGTCGAGATGCCGGTCGAGGGCAACACCCAGTCGCTCGGCATCCTGCACGGCGGGGCCTCCGCGGCCCTCGCCGAGACGGCGGCTTCCTTCGCCGCTCAGATCCACGCGCGTCGGGTCTTCGGCGCCGAACGGGGCTTCGCCGTCGGCACCGAGCTGTCGATCTCCCACATCTCGAGCGTCGATTCGGGTCGCGTCCGCGCCGTCGCCGAGGCGGTGCGGCTCGGCGGATCGCAGACCGTCCACCTCGTCGAGATCCGCACTCTCGAGGGCGGGCTCGTCTCCACGGCGCGCGTGACGAATCGCATCCTCGCGAGGCGCAGCCGCGACTCGGACGGGGAATGAACAGCGAAAGCCCGTTCGTGGATCCACGGATCCGCGAACGGGCTTGGTAGAGTACCCCGAGTGGGATTCGAACCCACAACAAGCCGGGTTTGAGCCGACCGCCTCTGCCAGTTGGGCTATCGGGGCAGCGCGCGAAAGCGCACGACCAGATTATGATAGCGGTGCTTGAACCACCAAACGAGGATGTGCCATGACTGCTGAGAACCGCACCGAACCGCGTCGCGTACTCGTCGCCGAGGACGAGGGTCTCATTCGTCTCGATATCGTCGAGACCCTGACCGCTGCGGGGTTCACGGTCGTCGGAGAGGCCGCGGACGGCGAGGAGGCGGTCCAGCTCGCCCTCGAGCTCGAGCCCGACCTGTGCGTCATGGACGTCAAGATGCCCCGCATGGACGGGATCACGGCGGCTGAGAAGATCCTCCACGAGCTCTCCTGCGCCGTCGTCATGCTCACGGCCTTCTCCCAGACCGAGCTCGTCGAGCGCGCCCGCGACGCCGGCGCCATGGCCTACGTGGTCAAGCCCTTCACCCCGGCCGACCTCATCCCCGCCGTCGAGATCGCCCTGTCGCGCCACCAGGAGATCGAGTCCCTGGAGGAGGAGATCGCCGACCTGTCCGACCGCTTCGAGACCCGCAAGCGCGTCGACCGCGCCAAGGGCCTCCTCATGAAGAACATGGGCATGACCGAGCCCGAGGCCTTCCGCTGGATCCAGAAGACCTCCATGGATCGTCGTCTCTCCATGCGCGAGGTCGCCGACGCGGTCATCGACCAGGTCGACGACTGAAACCCCGGACCGGCGCCCGCCCCCGTGCGATCATGAGGACATGGACCTCGGTTCCTGGATCTTTTTCGGCTCCCTCGCCGTCGTGTGCGCCGCCCTGCGATGGCGCTTCTCGCTCCGGCGGCGGATGGATGCGCGCATGCACGAGGCCCCGCGCGAGGAGCGGGAGGCGCTTGCGGACATCCAGCGGGACATCGATCGGGGGAAGGCCGCGAGGCAGGGCTTCTTCTAGAGGGGCCCGCGATCATATGAGGAAGGGCGCTGAGGAATGATCCTCAGCGCCCTCTTCCTTCGCATCAGGCCACGGGGATGAGCTCCAAGCCGAGGAAGCGCGCCGCCGCGCCCCGCGACTCGGGAACGTCGAGGCTGTCGATCGCACGAGCGATCTCAGCGTCGGCGAGCTCATCGAACCAGGGCCTGACGGCCTGCGACAGGCCCTCCAGGTCCAGGTTGTTCGCCTGACGATCGAACAGGATCGAATGGACCGACACGGTCCGGGTATTCGTATTCATTTCACTTCTCCATCATTCATTCATCCGAGCCCTTGGGGTATGCGCGTCGGTCGCGCAGGCAACCCATATGGGCCGAAGTCGGTGCGTTCGCCGTCGTGCGCACCATCCTCAGCGCGCTCCGAATCTCGGCGAAGAATTCAGCATATACGATGCAGCGGCACTTACGCAAGCGCAGTCGTGCGGCGCGCTTCCATGACGCAACGCAGGAACGCCGGGCCGCAAGGGCCCGGCGTTCCAGAGGATCTCAGTCTCAGCGGTGCGCCCCGCCGATCTGGTAGTCGACTTCATCGCCCACCTCATGGATCCGCAGCATGTTCGAGGACCCCTCCGTGCCCGGCGGCATGCCCGCGACGATGACGAGCTGATCGCCGATCTCAGCGAGGTGCGAGGACTGCGCGACCTGGTCGACCTGCCACACCATGTCGTCCGTGTGACGAACCTCGGGCACCCGGTAGGTCTGAATGCCCCACGAGAGGGCGAGGCGGCGCCTCGTCGATTCGAGGGGCGTGAAGGCGAGCATCGGGATCGGGCGGCGCAGCCTCGAGATCTTGCGCGCGGAAGTGCCCGACTGGGTGAAGGTCACGAGGTAGCGCGCATCGATGTGCTCGGCGATGCCCGCCGCCGCCTCGCAGATCACAGAAGCCCGGTCAAGGGCGTAGAAGCCGTTGAGGGAGGCGATCATCTCGCCGCCGTTCTCCTCGGTCGACTCGACGATCCGGGCCATGGTGCGCACCGCCTCGATCGGGAAGGCGCCGACCGAGGTCTCGCCCGAGAGCATGACGGCATCGGCGCCATCGAGGATCGCATTCGCGCAGTCCGAGGCCTCGGCCCGAGTCGGACGCGGATTCTTGATCATCGAGTCCATCACCTGAGTCGCGACGATGACCGGCTTCGCCGCGCGACGGGCCAACTCGATCGCGCGCTTCTGGACCAGCGGAACCGACTCGAGGGGCATCTCGACGCCAAGGTCGCCGCGGGCGACCATGATCGCGTCGAAGGCCTCGACGATCTCGGCGAGAGCATCGACGGCCTGCGGCTTCTCGATCTTCGCGATCACCGGGAGGCGGCGGCCGTACTCGTCCATGATCGCGTGGACGTCCTCGATGTCCGCGGCCGAGCGCACGAAGGACAGGGCGATGAAATCGGCCTCCTGCTCGAGCGCCCAGCGCAGGTCCTCCTTGTCCTTCTCGGACAGTGCGGGAACCGACACCGCGACGCCGGGAAGATTGAGGCCCTTGTGGTCGGAGACGACACCGGGCACCTCGACGCGCGTCACGACATCGGTCTGCGTGACCTCGATGACGCGCACCGCGACGTTCCCGTCATCGATGAGCAGGCGATCACCGGGGGCGCAATCACCGGGCAGGCCCTTGAAGGTCGTCCCCACGAGCTCCTTCGTGCCCGGGACGTCACGAGTCGTGATGGTGAAGGTGTCCCCCACCTCGAGCACCTGAGGCCCTTGCGCGAAGGTCTCCAGTCGGATCTTCGGGCCCTGGAGATCGACGAGGATCGCAACGGCGCGGCCGGAAGTCGCCGACGCGCGGCGCACCTTCTCGATGACCGCCTCATGCTCTGCGGCGCTGCCGTGGGAGCGGTTGATCCGGGCGACGTCCATTCCGGCGTCGACCAGGGCTTGAATCTGTTCGGCGGAATCTGTCGCGGGTCCGATGGTGCAGACGATTTTTGCTCGGCGCATAGGGCCATTCTAGCGTGACGACGAAGGTCCCACCCCCGCCGACGCGGCGCCGGTGTCGTGATGGTCGCCATGAAGCTCCGCGCCCGCCGCCTCGCTTTGGGGCGCCTCGGAGGGCGCGGCCCCGCCCTCGGCCCCCGAACCCCCTTCAGACGCGGGGACGAATCTCTCATCGCCGACGAGCCGCGTCGAACGGCCGAGCCTGCCCGCGATGATGAAGATCGCCGCGCCGAGGACGAGCATGCCGATCGACGTCCAGGCGTTGAGGCGGATCCCGAGGAACTCCCGCGCCTCGTCAAGGCGCATCGTCTCCATCCAGATGCGCCCCACCGGATAGGCGAAGAGGTACAGGGCGAACACCTGGCCCGCCTTGAAACGGAAACGGCGATCCGCCCAGGCGATGAGGGCGGCCATCGAGAAGTTCCACAGCGACTCGTAGAGGAAGGTCGGGTGGAAGAGGGTCCCCGAGGCGTAACCCGCGGGCAAGTGCGCGTCATCGATCTCCAAGCCCCAGGGAAGAGTCGTCGGCGAACCGAAGAGCTCCTGGTTGAAGTAGTTGCCCCATCGGCCGATGCCCTGAGCCATGATGAGAGCCGGCGCCAGGGAGTCCGCGACCGGGCCCAGGCGGCGTCCCGCGCGGCGCACTGCGATCCAGGCCCCCAGCGCCCCGAAGAAGACCCCGCCCCAGATGGCGAGCCCGCCCTCCCAGATCTTGAGGATGCGGAGCATCGACTCGGGCGATGCGAAGTAATTCTCGGGCGTGGTCACCACGTGGTAGAGCCGGGCGCCCACGATGCCCATGGGAATCGCCCACATCGCGACGTCGTAGAGCAGCTCGGGATCCCCCCCGCGCTTGCCATAGCGTTTCGCCGTCCACC
Organism: Schaalia sp.; assembly: GCF_050312375.1. Classification (NCBI taxonomy): domain Bacteria; kingdom Bacillati; phylum Actinomycetota; class Actinomycetes; order Actinomycetales; family Actinomycetaceae; genus Schaalia; species Schaalia sp. Next base: position 117,749 of record NZ_JBNOYB010000105.1, on the reverse strand, counting down.
ACACGGCGAGGATCATCCCGGTGACGATGATGAGGCCGTAGGCCCTCAGGGGAAGCGGGCCGATGTACCACACTCCCCGATCGGGAGAGGGAATGGACGCGACGAACATGTGTGCTCCTTAAGTGCCTGGAGGCTTCGAGCCGTGGGGACGGTGCTCCGCATCACCCTCCAGCGCCCACCGGACGCGCTCCTTGCGGTCGGTGCGCAGCGCGGGATGCGATCCGGCGCTCACCATATCGGACAGACAGGCCCGGGGATCCCGTGAAGTGACGAGCGCCTCACCCACGAGCACCGCGTCCGCCCCCCATTTCGCGTACTCGAACACGTCACGAGGACCGCGCACCCCCGACTCGGCGACCGCGACGACATCGGAGGGAATGATGTCGATGACCTGCTCGATCACATCGCGGTCCACGTCCATCGTCCGCAGGTCGCAGGCGTTGACCCCGATGATCCTCGCCCCGGCGTCGAGCGCGCGCAGGACCTCGAGGCGCGAGTGGACTTCCACGAGCGCGTGCATGCCCAGGGAGTGCGCGCGCTCGAGCAGGGAGACGAGAGCCGGTTGATCCAGGGCCTGGGTCATGAGGAGCACGAGGTCGGCCCCGTGGGCCCTCGCCTCATGGATCTGATACGAGGTGACGATGAAATCCTTGCAGATCACCGGGATGTCCACGGCGGCGCGCACCGCATCGAGGTCCTTGAGCGAACCGAGGAAATGACGGGATTCGGTGCAGACGGAGATCGCGGTCGCCCCACCGGCCTCGTAGGCCGCGGCCAGCGCGGCCGGGTCGTCGATGCGCGCCAGGGGCCCGATCATCGGAGTCGCCCGCTTGATCTCCCCGATGATCGCGACCGCGCCCTCGCGCTCGCGCAGGAGGGCGACCGCATCATGCGCATCAGCGGCCTTTTGAGCGCGGCGCTTGACGTCCGAGAGCGCAACCTCGGCTTCGCGCCTCTTCAGATCGTCGACGGCGCCGGCGATGATCTCGTCCAAGACGTTCACGGATCCCTCCTCCCGTCGTCGACGACTCCTTCGATGCTATCTCGACTGCGACGCGCAGCCCGAATCGGTTCAGCGAGCGGATCCGCACCGGCGGGTGATCGGGGCCTAGCGCGCCGGCCGCTCCAAGACCGAAGCGCCCAGGTCCCCGCCCTCGAGGAAGCAGGTCCTCTTCCCCGTATGACAGGCCGCCCCGACCTGATCGACCTCGATGAGCAGCGCGTCCCCGTCGCAGTCGATCGATACGGACTTCACGTACTGGGCGTGCCCCGAAGTGTCCCCCTTGCGCCAGTACTCTCGGCGCGAGCGAGACCAGAAGGTGACGCGCCCGGTCGTGAGGGTCCGATGCAGGGCCTCGTCGTCCATCCACCCGAGCATGAGCACCTCACGGGTGTCGTACTGCTGGATGATCGCCGCGACGAGTCCGGCGGAATCGCGCTTCAAGCGCGCTGCGAGAATCGGATCGAGAGCCACCGGATCATCCTGCCACGGTCGTGGCTAAGACGCATGCGCCGCCCTCACGCCCACTGCGGGATCACGCCGTGAAGGATGTAGGCGATCATCGAGCCGACCACGAGCCAGGGGCCCAGAGGCATCCGGGAACTGGTCCCCGCCGAACCGATGACGAGCCGCCAGACCGCGCCCAGACCCGCGGCGATCACGGACATGAACAGTCCGAAGACGGCGGCGGCGATGCCCTCGGTTCCGAGCATCGCGCCGAGCACGGGCGCGAGCTTGACATCACCGAAACCCACACCGCCCGGCAATCGCGAGAGGAGCCACATGGGGACCGCCCAGATCGCGCCGCCCCAGGCGATGTCGGCGAGAACCGAGGCGGGCGAGTCCGAGACGAGGACCGCGCAAGCGCAACCGATGGACACGCCGAGGGCCATCGCCCCCGTGTAGGCGTTCGGCAGTTTGTGGGTGCGCACATCCGTCAGCGCCGACAGGGTTCCGATCATCGCGACGCTCACGAGGGCGGCGGCGGAAGGAGTCGAATGGGCCGCGATCACGGCGAGGATGCCGATGAGCGCCGCCATCCAGGTGGTCCGGGTACGCCTCAGCGGCGGCAAGGTGGCCTCGATGAAGTAGCGCCTCTGAACGCGCCACCCCTTGAGCCACAGCCACCAGACGATGAGGATCCAGGTCGCGAAACCGGAGAGCAGGCAGACGTCTCCGAGCAGCGGTGCGAGCAGCGCGAAGCCCCGTTCGTTCATCTCCACGGTTCGAGCGCCGCCTTCATCCGCTTCAGGTCGGGATCCGATCCGGTCATGAGACGGACCTGGAGCGCGGCCTGATGGACGAGCATGTCGAGGCCGTGGGCGATCGCGGCGCCGCCGTTCTCGAAGGATTCCAGCAGCGGGGTCCGGCGGGGCGCGTAGACGACGTCGAGGAAGGCCCGCCGACCCGTGGGGGCGATGGTGCGGGCGAAGTCGTCGGCGACTCCGGCGGGAAGCGTGGAGACGACGACGTCCGCGGCGTCGATCGCACGACGGACCGCGTCCTGGTCCCCCCACATCACCTGGTCGACGGCGACGCCGAGGCGGGAAGCTGCGGCGAGGATCGAATCCGGACCGCCGAATCGGCGCGCGGCCACGCTCAGCTCCGCGACGCCCAGGGTGCCCAGCGCGGCCAGGGCCGATGCGGCCGTCGCGCCCGAACCGAGGACCAGCGCCCTGCGGGCCGTGACCCCCGCGGCTTCGATCGCCTCTCTCAGGGCCTCGGCGATACCGTGGACATCGGTGTTGAAGCCGGTGAGGATCCCCGCGGAGGGGACGAGCGTGTTCACCGCCCCGACTGCGGCGCCGACCGGGTCGACGGCGTCGCAGTAGTCGAGGACCGCGCGTTTGCACGGCATCGTGACCGACAGGCCGAGGCAGTCGTCATCAATGGACGACAAGCGGGCGCCGAGGTCGTCGAGGCCGGTCTCGATCCGCTCGTACCTCCACTCGGACGGCAGGCCGAGACCGTCCCAGGCCGCCCGGTGGAGGATCGGCGACAGGGAATGCGCGATCGGGGAACCGATGACCGCCGCCCAGCGCACGCTTCAGCACTTCCCCGGGTTCGCCGCGCAGTAGGCCTTGAACTTCTCGGCGTTGGCCTCCTGCTCGGCATGGGTTTGAGCGAAGAGGGTCTCCCCCGTGTCGAGATCAACGGTCACGTAGTACAGCCACGGCCCCGATGCCGGGTTGATGACGGCCTCGATCGCGCTCTTGGCCGGCTGGGCGATGGGCGTGGGCGGCAGGCCCTTGTGCAGGTAGGTGTTGTACGGGTTCTCGTCGGCGAGATCATCCACCGTCGGCACTCCGCCGGTCTTCCCGACGCCGTAGAGGACCGTCGAATCCATCTGGAGGAGCCCCTTGGTCTCGCCCTCGGGATCGGCGAGCCTGTTCTCGATCACGCGGGCGACCTTCGGCAGGTACTCGTCGATGTTCACTTCGCGTTCGAGGATCGACGCCTTGATGAGAACGGCCTGACGATCCGCGGCCGCGACGCCCAGGGCGTCGAGTTCGGACACCGTCTTCGCGACCATCTGGCTCAGGAGGGTCGCGGGCGTGTCGGTCGAGGCGAGTTCGTAGGATCCGGGGGCCAGCCAGCCCTCGGCCTTGCCGCCCGCTTCGGCCGGGAGGCCGATGGCCGCGGAGTCGGCCAGCGCCGAGTCGACCTCCTCCTGAGTGAAGTCGGTGACGGCGACGATGCGCTCGACGATCTGCGCCGCGGTCTGCCCCGGCGCGACGGTCACCGTGTTCTCTGAACGGTTCGCGTCGTCGAGGAGGGCCGCGACCGCCTCCGAAGCGCTCATCTTCAGTTTGAGCGTGTAGGTGCCCGGACGGATGGAGGTCGATGCCTTATTCGCGTTGAAGGCGCGGGTGAAGGCGTCGAGGGACTTGACGACGCCCGCGTTCACGAGGGTCTGGCCGATCTCGACGCCGGATTCCCCGACGTCCACCGTCACTTCGACGCTGCCCTCGCCCGGTCCCGGGTAGTCGTCGGCCAGGTGGGCCGATTGCGAGCTCGAATCCATCACTTGGTTGATCGCGAACCATCCGGCGCCTCCGAGGAGGACGAGGACGAGGAGGATCACGAAAGCGGATCGGATCCGCCGGTTCCTCCGGCGCCGCTTCACGCGGAGGCGTTCGTGCTCCAACCTCCGTGAGCGCATTCCCGTGGTCTCGAGACCCACCGCATCGGGGGCTTGAACCGCGCCCTCCGCCCTCGGCGCGCGTCGGGGCGGCTCCGTGTGCGAGCTTGCGTGAGCGCCGTGGGAGTGGATCTCACGGCGAGGTTTGAACGGGGGCCTCGGGGGCGGCGTCGTCATGAACGGTCGTTCCCTTCCTTCGTGATCTCGATACCGGGAGCACGCCCCGACATCCGCTCTTCGTCGAGCGCAAGTTCAAGGATGATCTGTGCGGCCACCTGATCGATGACCGGCCGGTGCTCCCTCTCCGGGATGCCGGACTGGCGAAGCCGGGCGTGCGCCTGATTCGAGCTCAGCCTCTCATCGATGAGGGCGACGCGGACCCCCGGACGCTCCGCTTTGATGCGACGCGCGTACCTGCGGGCGCCCTTCGCCGACACGCCCTCGCCCCCCTTGAGGTGGCGGGGCAGGCCGACGATCACTTCGAAGGCGTCGAATGCGTCGATGATGCGGCAGATGTCGTCGATATCCGACCAGTCGTCGCGCCGGTGAACCGTCTCAAGCGGCACGGCGAGGATCCCCTCAGGGTCGGAGCGCGATACCCCGACCCTGACGGTCCCCACATCGACACCGAGTCGAACTCCCCGGCGAAGGGTCACGAAGCCGCCACCTCGGCGCGGATCGCCGCGATCGCCTCGTGGATGCGGTCCGTCCTCGAACCGCCGCCCTGGGCGATGTCGTCACGGCCACCGCCTCCGCCTCCGAGGTACTCGCCGACCGATCGCACGAAGGCTCCCGCCTTGAAACCGGCTTCGCGCGCCTTGGGCGTCACGGCGACGACGATCGCGGGTTTGTCCTTCACCCTCGCGACGAGGGCCACCACGCCCGGACGGTCGCCGAGTCGATCCCGGACATCCAGGGCGAGGGTCCTCAGGGCGTCCGTCGAGGGGAGTTCTCCCGCGTCCTTGGCGACGAGCCTCGCCCGAGGATGATCCTCGGCCGCCTCCGCCAGTGAGGCCGCTCCGGCGAGCGTCTGCTCGAGGCGCAGGCGATCGAGTTCCTTCTCGACCTCCTTCAGCTTGGCGAGGACCTGCTCGATCCGCGACGGGGCGTCCTCCGGGCGTCCGCCGAGAAGCGTCGTGATCTGCGAGACGAGCGCGTGCTCCTTCGCGTGGAAGTCGTAAGCCCCGTCCCCGACGAGCGCGTCGATGCGGCGCACCCCCGAACCGATCGAGCCCTCGCCGAGCAGGGCGATCCGCCCGATCCGACCGGTCGTCGGCACGTGGGTCCCGCCGCAGAGCTCCTTGTCGAATCCGTCCCCGATGGTCACGACGCGCACTTCGGAACCGTACTTCTCACCGAAGAGGGCGATCGCGCCCGCCTTGCGCGCGGCATCGAGAGACATGATCTCCGTGGAGACGACGAGATCCTCGGCGAGCTTCTCGTTCACGAGCGCCTCGATATCGTTGAGCTGCGAGGATTCGAGCGCCGAGGAGTGACGGAAGTCGAAGCGCAGGCGCGACGGCGAGTTCTCAGAACCCGCCTGGGCCGCCTCCTCGGAGACGACGCGGCGAAGGCCCGCGTAGACCATGTGGGTCGCCGTGTGCGCGCGTGCGATCGCGAGTCGGCGCTGGGCGTCGATCTCGGCCCACGCCTTCGCGCCGGGGACGACGGTCCCCTCCGTGATCGTGCCCCGATGAACGGCCAGGCCGCGAATGGGCGCCTGAACGTCATGCACCTCGACGATCGCACCGTCCGCGAGCCGGATGACGCCGTGATCGGCGAGCTGGCCGCCCATCTCGGCGTAGAAGGGCGTGCGGTCCAGGACGATCTCGACCTCGGCGGGCGCCGAGGCGGCCGGGACGTCGACGCCGTCGACGAGGATCGCCTCGATCGTCGCCTCCGCCGCGAGGTCGGTGTAGCCGAGGAATTCGCTCGCCCCTCCGATGCGCTTGCCGATCTCCTGGAAGACGCGGACATCGGTGTGCCCGGTCTTCTTGGCGCGGGCATCGGCGCGGGCGCGCTCCTTCTGCTCGAGCATGAGGGCCTTGAAGGCGTCCTCATCGACCTTGAGCCCCTGTTCAGCGGCCATCTCGAGGGTGAGATCGATCGGGAAGCCGTAGGTGTCGTGGAGCGAGAAGGCCGAAGCGCCGTCGAGCACCTTCGAGCCGGAGGCCTTCGCGTCGGCGACCGCCAGATCGAGGATGGAGGTCCCGGCGCTGAGGGTGCGCCTGAAGGCCTCCTCTTCGGCGTAGGCGACGTCCTGGATCGTCGCCCAGTTGCCGTTGAGCTCCGGATACGACAGCGCCATGACCTCCTTGGAGGCCGTCAGGAGCGTCGGCAGCGCGGGCTCGTCGACGCCGAGCAGGCGCATCGAGCGCACCGCGCGGCGGATGAGGCGGCGCAGCACGTATCCGCGTCCGTCATTGCCGGGCCTGACCCCGTCGTTGATGAGCATGAGGGCCGAACGCACGTGGTCGGCCACGACGCGCATCCGCACGTCGTCGTCGTAGGCGGAGCCCGCTGAGGGGCCCGCGGCGCCTCGCCCGTAGGTCTTGCCGGACATCTCCTGGGCGGCCGCGATCACGGGGTAGACCTCGTCGATCTCGTACATGTTCGGCTTGTCCTGCATGATGAACGCCAGGCGCTCCAGGCCCGCACCCGTGTCGATGGCCGTCTTGTCGAGCTTGCCGACGAGCTCGAAATCGTGCCCCTCGCCCTCGCCCCGGACGAACTCGTCGAACACGAGGTTCCAGATCTCGAGGAAGCGGTCACCGGCGAGGTCCGCGACCGGACCCCCGTCGGGCCCGAATTCGGGGCCGCGGTCGTAGTGGATCTCGCAGCAGGCGCCGGCCGGACCGGGCTGGCCCGTCGACCAGGAGATCTCCGCGAAGGGAAGGCGCTGGATCCGCTCGGCGGGCAGTCCGATGGTCTTCGTCCAGTGATCGAAGGAGACCTCGTCCTCCTCCCAGATCGTCATCCAGAGACGATCGCCGTCGAGGCCGTAGCCGCCGCGGTCCTGAGGGGTCGTGAGCAGCTCCCACGCGAAGTCGATCGCGCCTTCCTTGAAGTAGTCGCCGAAGGAGAAGTTGCCGTTCATCTGGAAGAACGTGCCGTGACGCGTCGTCTTTCCGACATTGTCGATGTCGTTCGTCCGGATGCACTTCTGAACCGAAGCGGCGCGGGGCCACGGAGCGGGTTCCGTTCCCAGGATGTAGGGGATGAAGGGGACCATCCCCGCGACGGTGAAGAGGATCGAGGGGTCGGGGGAAATGAGCGGGACCGACTCGGCGATGTGGTGGTCCTTGGACCGGAAGTAGTCGAGCCAGCGGGAGCGGATCTCAGAGGTGCGCATGGGTCCTCATCGTAGTCGGGTCGGGCCGTGACGAGCACATCGCCGGCGCGACGGTGGAATATGGCGGACCCCGGGAACCGAGTTCCCGGGGTCCGTAGAGTCGGAATCAGCGCGAGTAGTGCTCGACGACCATCTGGACATCGACCGTGACGGGCACCTCGACGCGCTTCGGACGGCGCACGAGGGTGGCCTTGAGACGCTCGAGCTCGACATCGAGGTACTCGGGAACGGCGGGGAGGACATCGCGGTGGATGCCCTGCGCGGCGATCTCGAAGGGGACCGTCGTCTGCGACTTCGGCTTGACCTGGATCGTCTGGCCCGGCTTCACGCGGAAGGAGGGGCGGTCGACGATCTTGCCGTCGACGAGGATGTGACGGTGGACGACGAACTGGCGGGCCTGCTGGATCGTGCGGGCGAAGCCCGCGCGCAGGACGAGGGCGTCGAGGCGCATCTCGAGGAGCTCGACCAGGTTCTCACCGGTCAGGCCAGCGGTGCGACGGGCCTCTTCGAAGGCGCGGCGCAGCTGGGCCTCGCGGATGCCGTACTGGGCGCGCAGACGCTGCTTCTCCTTGAGACGAACGGCGTAGTCGGAATCCTGGCGACGACGCGAACGGCCGTGCTCGCCGGGGCCGTAGGGGCGCTTCTCGAAGTAGCGGACGGCCTTCGGGGTCAGGGCGAGGCCGAGGGCGCGCGACTCGCGCACCTGCTTGCGGGAACGGTTCTGAGCCATTTCCTCTGTCTTTCCTGTTTCTCATGTCATGACCCGAGGGGATTCTCGGGCCACGGGGCCGACTCCCGGAACGGGTGTTCCATCGGCTAGGGCCCCAGGGGTGCCGCAACGGCAACCCGAGCAGTCTAACGCATCGCGAGGAGCTCGCGAAGCGCGGCGAGCCTCTTCGTGAGCAGCGCCTCATGCCCGTTGACGGTCGGCCGGTAGTAGCGGGCGCCCTCGAGGTCATCGGGCAGGTACTGCTGGGCGGCGACGTGGTGCGGGGCGTCGTGGGCGTACAGGTATTCGCTCCCGTGCCCCAGGCGCTTCGCCCCCGCATAGTGCGCATCGCGCAGGTGCTTGGGGACCGGTCCCCCCTTGCCGGCGCGCAGATCCGCGATGGCCTCGTCGATCGCGAGATAGGCGGCATTCGACTTCGGCGCCGTGGCCACGGCGATCACCGCTTCGGCGAGGATGATCCGGGCCTCGGGCATCCCGATGAGGGCCACGGCCTGCGCTGCCGCGACCGTCGTGGACAGGACTTCGGGCGCCGCCATGCCCACGTCCTCGGCAGCGCAGATCATGACGCGCCGCGCGATGAACCGGGGGTCCTCCCCCATCTCGAGCATGCGGGCGAGGTAGTGGATCGCGGCGTCCGCGTCCGAGCCCCTCATCGATTTGATGAAGGCCGAGGCGACGTCGTAGTGCTGGTCCCGGTCCCAGGCGACCAGGGCCGTATTCGCCGCCATCTCGATGTGCGAGGCGTTGATGATCGCCGATGAGGTGTCCGCCGCGGCCCCTGCGGCCGCCTCGAGAAGTGTGAGGGACTTGCGCGCATCGGAGCCGGCCAGGCGGATGAGCGCGCCCTTCGCCTCCTCCTCGATCCCGAAGGCGCCGCGAAGGCCGCGCTCGTCGTCGAGGGCCCGATCGATGAGGGTTCCGATCGCCTCTTCGTCCAGGGGCTCGAGGACGAGGAGGAGCGATCGCGACAGGAGCGGCGGGATGACCGAGAAGGACGGGTTCTCCGTCGTCGCGGCGATGAGGGTGACCCACTGGTTCTCAACGGCCGGGAGGAGCCCGTCCTGCTGGGATTTCGAGAAGCGGTGCACCTCGTCGATGAACAGGACCGTCTGCTCGCCCGCCGTCGCGGTGCGTCGTCTCGCGGCGCTGACGACATCGCGGATGTCCTTGACTCCGGAGGACACGGCGGAGAGCTCCTCGAAGCGGCGCCCCTCGGCACGAGCGACGAGGTAGGCCAGGGTGGTCTTGCCCGTTCCGGGAGGGCCCCACAGAACGAGGGAGGAGCCCTGGGGGGCTCCGCGCTTGGCCCCCTCGAGCAAGCGCCTCAGGGGCGAGCCCTCCGCGAGAACGGCCTCTTGACCGACGACTTCGCCGATCGTGCGGGGCCGCATCCTGACCGCGAGGGGCGCATTCGGGTCGAAGGAGGGCGTGCCGAGGGCGTCGAGGCTCTGAGCCTCGAACAGGTCCATGCTCACGGCCCCGGCTTCGCCTTCGCCGATCTCAGGACGTGCGTCATCACGGCGGCGGAGACCAGGACGAGGACGCCCCCTGCGGCCACCACCGAACCGGACAGAGCGGTGAGCGACTGCGCGACCGCATCGGAGGTGGTCTGGGCCTCGTGCGCCCGGAGCGCCGAGGAATTCGACGTGCGGACCTGGGAGTTCAGGAGTCGACGGGCCGGTTCGGACAGCTTCGCGGGCTCCACGCTCACGGGCGGCGCGAGGAGGGTCTGGCGCCCGGAGGAGGAGCGGGACGGAGCCGGTTCGGACGCGGCGGGAGCGGAGTCCGCCTGGATCGGGGTGTCGGCGCTCGACGACGGGGCGGGCGCCTCCTGGAGGGACGGATCCTCCCGATCGGCCGACTCCTGGACGATGTCGCCCCGGGGCGCGGGCTCGTCCTCCCCCTGGACTGCGGGAGACGACTGAGGAGCGTCCTCGCCGCCGCTCGGCGCCTCGGGTGCGGCTTCAGGCTCCTTCGGCCGATCAGGGTTCTCCAGAACGCCGGCGTAGAAGCGCCTGGTGCATGCGCTGAGACCCGGTGCGTCGTAGGAGACTTCGAAGACGTGCACATCGCCGGGTCGCCAGCCGATGCCCGACGCGGAGTTCTGCGCGTTCGGGATCTCGGCGATGATTGCGAAACCGCCGGTATCGGGAAGTGAGGAGCCGCGCGCCCAGATCGTCGGAGCGAGCGCTGCGCCCGACTCGTCGACGAGGGGTTCGCGCCGTTCTTCGGGCCCCTCCGATGCCGAGGGGTCGATGCGGACGATCACCGCGACGGCTCGGCCGATCGCCTCTTGGCAGCCCGAGAGCCTGAGCGTGAAGGAGCTCGCGCCCTCGTACTTGAAGGCGGCCGTATCGGCCGTGCGCCCGTCGCCCCGAACGACTGCGTTCGACACCGGGCTCGGCGCGATCTGAGTCGCTTGAGCGGCGGAGAATCCGAGGGCGAACACGGTGAGGATCATCGCGAGGACGGCGAGGGCGCGCACGGGCGCAACGCCCCGAAAACGGCCCGCTCGTGGCATCTCATCCTCTCCTGCCCCGCATCCGCGAGGCGCACCAGGAGCTCAGACTATCAGCCGTCGGGACGCGCGGGCAGTGGGAATGGTTACTCGAAGAGCGAATCGTCGCCCGCGCCGCGCCTGGCGATGCGCCCCGCCCCGTCCGTGTAGTCGACCACGGTGGTGGCGCCGGCCGTGCCCACGGGACCGACGATGACGAGGTCGATGAGCGAGCCGATCCGGTCATCGACCTCGAAGCCGTCGGTCAGGGGATCTTCATCCCCGGGCATGATGAGCGTCGAGCACAGCAGCGGTTCTCCGAGCTCGGCCACGATCGCCTGGGTGATGACGTGATCGGGGATCCTCACTCCGACCGTGTGCTTCTTCTTGTTCAGCGTCATGCGGGGCACTTCCTTCGTGCCCGGGAGGATGAAGGTGTACGGGCCGGGCGTGAGGGCCTTGATCGTCCGGAACTGGGAGTTGTCCACGATGACGAGTTCGCCGAGCTGGGCGAAGGAGTGGCACAGGAGCGAGAAGTTGTGCTTGTCGTCCAGCTTGCGGATCTGCCGGATCGCATCCATTCCGGCCTTGTTCCCGAGGGCGCAGGCGATCGCGTAACCGGAATCGGTCGGCAGCGCGATCACTCCCCCTTTCCGAATCGTATCGACCGTCCTGGTGACGAATCGGGCCTGCGGGTTCTCCGGGTGCATCTCCACGTACGACATGCCCCTATTGTGTCCCACCTCACGGATTCGCGCCGGTGAATGCGCGGTCAATGCCTCGAGCTTCAGCGCATCCCGTCTTCGGCTCGTCGCTGACGAGCCTCTTCGCACTCCATGCGCGCACCAGCAGAATGAGCGCTCCCAACGGGACGAAGAAGGACGCCAGTCCGAAGAAGACCAAGAGCGCGGCGAAGTACCAGGCGAGCGCGACGAGGAGGGCGACGAGGACCCGGATCGCCCTTCGACGCGGAATGTAGCGGTCGACCAGCCAGACGACGCCGGGAAGGCCGAAGATGAACATCGCGGTCGCGATGATGTCGAAACCCTTGGGATCGGTGAAGAAGGGCAGGGTCTTCGCTGCGCGCCACAGCGCCCCACCGATAATTGTGTCGCTCATGACGAGGAGCCAGACGAGCCCCCACGCCGCAGAAAAGAACACCGCCGGACCCCAGATGCTCGCGAGCGAATGGCGCCCGAGCGCCGAGTCGACGCTGGCCCATGCCACGAACAGGACGATCGGGGCGAGGAGCAGGACGATCCGGCCGATGAAGAGGAACGCCTGGTCCCAGGGCCCTCCGGCGCCGCCCTCTCCTGCGACGAGGCTCGACAGTCCGGGAAGGAATCCGAGGAGCTCTGTCCACGAGGCGAGGACGAGGGCGAGGACGGCTCCGAGCGTTGCGAGGATCCTCACGTGCATCGGGAGGGACTCGAATCGGCGCGATGAGATGCTCGGCTTGCGTCTTTCCTCCCCGTTCGCCGCCGACGATGAATCGCCGCTCGGGAAGCGCACCACGAGGGCGACGACGATCGCAGCCCCAAGAACAGCGGCATCGATCATGAACCAGCCGATGACGAAGGCTTCGAGCCCGATCGCGATCCCCCCGATGGGCGCCCCGAGGGCGAGCCCGATGATCCAGCGCACCGCCCTGTGCGCTACGGCGCCCTCGAGAATCTCGTCGACCGCGAAGGCGACCGTCACGGCCATCACGAGCACAATCGCCCATACGCCGATCACGCCGACGGCCTCGAAGAGGCCTCGATCCTGAGCGCCCCGCGTTTCCTCAAGGATCAGTCGAATGGCGCCGGCGAGCCACCCGCAGGCGAAGGAGGCGCTCGCGCCGACGACGAATCCGAGGGCCCGAGGAGGGGACAGCCTGCCCTTCAGGCGCATGAGCGCCCCGATCGCCAGCAGGGAGACGAAGGGCACGACGAGACGCCCCATCGTGGTTTCGACCAGCAGGTAGGCCCCGCGATGCGCCTCCATCACTCTCGTCAACGTTCCCGCGTCGAATCCGGGAAGGAGGCCGGTGTAGAGCCACTGATGCACGATCGCCAGAAGACACCCCAGGGCCGCCGCGGCGAGCGCGACCCCGAGCGTCAGCCGACTCCCCCAGCCGTGGACGATCGCCGAGCGCACGAGCGCCCCGTCAGGCCGTTCGAGACCGCGAGCCCGAGCGTCCTCGAGAAGCGTCGCGAGGAACTCCTCACCCTTGTCCTCACGCCAGCGCTTCGGGTAGAAGCGCAGGAGCCGGGCGAAAGCCCCTTCGTTCAGCGGCATGCCCCTCATCCCCTTTCTTCGATCTCACGGAACGCCGGAACGCGGGTCACGCCGTGGCGCCCCGCGCACGAGCCGACCGCGCCGGGCCCGCTTTGAGCCGCCTCAGAGCATTCATGCGGGCCTTGGCGATGGCGGCCCGCGCCTCGAGGGCGCGGACCTCCTCGTCGAGCGCGTCCCCGCCCTCGTCCGTGAGCCGGTAGTAGCGCCGGGCCCGACCGTCGACGATCTCCTCCCCGTCGCTCACGATGAGCCCCTCGCCCGCAAGACGCTCGAGGGCGGCGTACAGGGAGGTGGCCTTCAAGACGACGCCCCCATCGGAGAGGCTCGCGACCTCGCGCATGATGTCGTAGCCGTGCCTGCGCCCCTGCGCGAGGGCGGTGAGGATCCAGAAGGAGTTGCGCGTCAGCGAGGTGCTCATGGAATAACCGTACAACAAGTCATATGCCATCAATAGGCATATGACTTGCGCATGTCGGCGAGGAAACGCAGCGGGGCGGCATGACGCGCATGCCGCCCCGCTGCGCTCATCCCCGTGAGGATGAGCGGACGCCCCTCAATTCACTCGGTCTTCCCGGATTCATCCTGCGCCGTTTGCTCACCGCGCTTCTTCGGCTCGGCGTCGACGCCCGCCTCCTTGCGCTGGTGGGCCGTGATCGGAGCCGGCGCATCGGTGAGCGGATCGTAGCCGCCACCCGACTTCGGGAAGGCGATGACGTCGCGAATCGAATCCGCCTTCGTGAGGAGCGCGACGATCCGGTCCCACCCGAATGCGATTCCGCCGTGCGGCGGCGCACCGAACTTGAAGGCGTCGAGCAGGAATCCGAACTGCTCCTGCGCCTCCTCCTCGCCGATGCCCATGACATTGAAGACGCGATTCTGGATGTCGCGGCGGTGGATGCGGATCGACCCTCCGCCGATCTCGTTGCCGTTGCAGACGATGTCGTAGGCGTAGGCGAGGGCATTGCCCGGATCCTCGTCGAAACTGTCGAGCCATTCGGGCTTCGGAGAAGTGAAGGCGTGGTGAACGGCCGTCCACGGGCTGTGCCCGAGCGCCACGTCCCCCTCGGCCTCGGCATCGCCGGTCGGCTTGAACAGCGGCGCATCGACGACCCAGGTGAAGGCCCAGGCGTCGGGATCGATGAGATCGCAGCGCTTGCCGATCTCGAGACGCGCGGCGCCGAGCAGCTCGCGCGCAGGAGTCGCCTTGCCGGCGGCGAAGAAGATGCAATCGCCGGGCTTGGCCCCGGTCGCCTCGGCGAGGCCCTCGCGCTCGGCCTCCGTGATGTTCTTCGCAACCGGACCGCCGAGCGACCCGTCCTCGCCGATGGTGACGTAGGCCAGGCCCTTGGCGCCGCGGGCCTTCGCCCACTCCTGCCACTTGTCGAAAGTGCGCCGCGGCTGCGAGCCGCCGCCGGGCATGACGACCGCGCCGACGTAGGGCGCCTGGAAGACGCGGAAGCTCGTGTTCGCGAAGTACTCGGTGAGGTCGACGAGCTCGAGTCCGAAGCGCAGGTCGGGCTTGTCCGAGCCGTACTTCTCCATCGCGTCCTTGTAGGTCATGCGCGGCAGCGGAGTCGGCAGGTCGTAGCCGATGAGGGACCAGACGTTCTTCATGACGTCCTCGGCGACCGCGATGACGTCGTCCTGGTCGACGAAGCTCATCTCGATGTCGAGCTGAGTGAACTCGGGCTGACGGTCCGCGCGGAAGTCCTCGTCCCGGTAGCAGCGCGCGATCTGGAAATAGCGCTCCATCCCCGCGACCATGAGCATCTGCTTGAAGAGCTGGGGCGACTGCGGCAGCGCATACCACGAACCCGGATTGAGGCGCGCGGGAACGATGAAGTCGCGCGCGCCCTCGGGCGTCGAGCGCGTGAGCGTCGGAGTCTCGATCTCGACGAAGTCGTGGGCGTAGAGGGTGTCGCGAGCGGCCCGCGAGACCTTCGAGCGCAGGCGCAGCGCGTACTGCTCGGGTTCGCGGCGCAGGTCGAGGTAGCGGTACTTCAGACGGGTCTCCTCACCCACGTTCCCGGAGTCCTCGGCGTGCGCGGACACCTGGAAGGGAAGGGGGGCCGAGGTGTTGAGGATCTCGATGTCGTCCCCCATCACCTCGATCGCGCCGGTCGCGAGATTCGCGTTCTCATTGCCCTCGGGGCGGGCGCAGACCTCGCCGGTCACCTTGAGGACGAATTCGGAGCGGAGTTCGTGCGCGACCGACTCGTCGCGGACCACGACCTGGGCGATCCCGGAGGCGTCGCGAAGATCCACGAAGGCCACGCCCCCGTGATCCCTGCGGCGGTCGACCCAGCCTGTGAGGGTGACCGTCTGGCCGATGGTTTCGACACCGAGCGAGCCGATGTTGTGGGTTCGGAGCACGTGCATTCCTTTCATCATTGCCGACCGCGAGACGGGCGGAGGCACCCGGGAATTCTACGCCCGAGTTTGGGCGCCCCCAAGACGGGTGGGAGGATTCGCAGGTGAGTGCTGACACCCCCGTGAAGGAACCCTGGCGCCCGATTGAGATCTCCCTCCTCATCGGGTCCGTCCTCCTCATCACCCTTGCCGCCTTCGAGGGCCTCGCCACGACCACGATCATGCCCAACGTCGTCGCCGAGTTCCATGCCGACTCCTGGTTCTCGATCGCCTCGGGCGCGGCCCTCGCCGCCCAGCTCTCGGCCACGGTGGTCGCCGGCGGCCTTTCGGACTCGCGGGGGCCCAGGCGCGTCCTCGGATACGGCGTCGCCCTCTTCGCACTCGGCCTCCTCGTGTCCGGGTGCGCGCCGATGATCGAGATCTTCGTCATCGGGAGGATCATCCAGGGAGTCGGCGGCGGCCTTATCATCGTGCCCCTCTACGTGTTCATCGGATCGATCGCCGACCCCTCGCACCGGCCGAGCTTCTTCGCCGCCTTCTCCCTCTCCTGGGTCCTGCCCGGACTCGTCGGCCCGGCGATCGCCGGATACGCGGTCTCCCTCGTGGGCTGGCGCCCGGTGTTCCTCGCCGTGCCCGTGCTCGCGCTCATCGCCCTCTTCCCCCTCATCGGGGTGCTCCGCGCCCTCGGCGCGCACGAGCACTCGCCCTCCTCACTCGCGCGCCTGCTCCGCCTCGCGATCCTCGCAGGGGGCGGCGTGGTCCTCCTCCAGCTGTCGGGCGCGCTCGGCGGCCTGCCCCTGGTCGCGGTCGCGCTCCTCGGGCTCGCGCTCACCGGAATCGCTCTCCCCAGACTCCTGCCGAAGGGCGCGTTCGCGCTTCGGCCCGGATTGCCCGCGGCGATCATGACGAGGCTCCTGGCCATGGGGGCGCAGGCGGGCGCCGCGGCCGTCCTCCCCCTCATCCTTCAGCGGGTCCACGACTGGGAGCCCGAATCCGCTGCGCTCGCCGTCACGATCGGCACCGTTTCATGGTCCGCCGGGGCGACCCTTCAATCCCGGATCACGGGCTCCGAACGACGGCTGCGCCTGCCCTTGATCGGCGTGGCCCTGCTGACGCTCGGCATCCTTCCCATCGTCGCGCTGGCGCACCCGCGGGCATGGATCTGGGCCGCGATGCTCGGCTGGTTCATCGCCGGGGCGGGCACGGGACTCATGCACTCCACGCTGTCCGTCCTGTCCCTGGATCTGACCCGCCCGGCCGAGCACGGCAAGGTCGCCAGCTGGCTCCAGGTGGCCGACGCCTCGGGCGCCGCGATCGAGCTGGCGATCATGTCGATCATCATGGCGGCCTGGAACTCCCTCGGGACCGGTGCCGGCCTCGCCTACCTCCCGGCTCCGCTCATCGCCTTCCTCTTCGCGCTCGTCGCCCTCGGCGCGTCGACCCGCATCAGCACGGGCGCAGCGCCGAGGGCGTGAACGCCGGACTCAGCGGGACTTGCGGCCGCGGTCCTTGAAGGAGCGCCCCTGACGCTCAGAGGAGTCGTAGCGCTCCGAACGACGAGAGCCGAAGCCCTTCCGATCGAAGTGGGCGCGCTTGGCGTCACGGCCGAAGGACCTGTGCTCGCGCCCGCGATCCTCGCGCTCCTCGAAGGAATCCCGCCTCTCGTAGCGCCTCGCGTACTCGCGCTCCTCGCGGTCGCGCGGCGGACGGCCGGAACGATCGAAACGCTGCGCAGCCTCGGGGCGCTCCGCACCCCGGGCGCCCGGCCCCTCGTCGAGACGGATCCTCAAGGGCCTGCCCTGGACGTAGCCGCGACCGATCCTGTCGAGCTGCTCCTTCGACAGGTCGGCGGTGATCTCCACCAGGGAGAAGGTCGGATAGATCTCGATATGGCCGACGTCGCGCCCATCGATCCCGCCCTCGCCCGCAATGGCGCCCACGATCGAACCGGGCTTCACGCGGTCCTTCTTGCCGACCTCGACGCGGTACTTCACGCTCGGCCCGTGAACCGGCCGGCCGCCCGCGCGCCGCTTCGCCGAATCCCGCCCCGGACGCAGGGGGCGGTCCTTGTCGCGCTGGCCCTCGAAGGAGGCGCCGATGAACTCACCGGTCTCATCGACTTCGCCCTCATCGCGCTGGCGGCCCTTCGCACGCCCCTTCTCGACGCGGGGCTTGGGGCCCTCGTCCCCCACCGCATTGGCCATGAGGGCCGCGGCGAGATCGGCCAGTTCCAGGCCCTCGGCCCGCACCGCCGTGTCGAGCAGCTCACGATACATCTCGAGGCGGCCCTTCTCGATCCGCGCCGGGAGCGTCTCGAGGACGCGGCTCGCCCGGAACTCGGAGACCGCGGCCGGGGAGGGAATGGCGACCTCCTCCATCGGAGTGCCGGTGAGGCGTTCGATGCGCTTGAGGCGCGAATGCTCACGGGGAGTGAAGAAGGTGAGGGAGCGGCCCTGACGGCCGGCTCGGCCGGTCCGGCCGATGCGGTGCACGTAGGCCTCGGGCTCGCGGGGCACGTCGAAGTTCACGACGAGGGAGATGCGCTCCACGTCGAGGCCGCGGGCCGCCACGTCCGTGGCGACGAGGACGTCCAGGGACCCGGAGCGCAGGCGCTCCACCATGCGCTCGCGCTCGCTCTGGGCGACATCGCCGGAGATCCCCGCCGCGCGGAAGCCCCGGGCGGACATCTCGAGGGAGATCTCCTCCACATCGGCCCGGGTGCGGACGAAGACGATCGCTGCGTCCGCCTCCTCCTGGCCCTTCGCGATGTGCTGGGCGCGGGTCGCCAGGACCCGCGAAAGAGCCCCGATCTTGTGCTTGTAAGGAACCACCGCGTAGGTCTGGTGGATCGTGTCGACCGTCGAGGACTCCTCCGAAACGGCGATCTTCACCGGATCGGTGAGGTGGGTCTTCGCGATCCGTTCAATGGCGGCCGGCATCGTCGCCGAGAACAGGGCCGTCAGACGGTCCTCGGGCACCTCGGAGGTGATCGTCTCGACATCCTCGGCAAAGCCCATGCGCAGCATCTCGTCGGCCTCGTCGAGGACGAGCATCCGCACTCCGGAGAGGTCGAGCGCCCCCTTGTCGATGAGGTCGATGACGCGGCCCGGGGTTCCGACGACGACCTGAGCACCGCGCTTCAGGGCCGAGATCTGCGGGCCGTAGGGGGAACCGCCGTACACGGGGACGACGACGAGACCGCGCGTGCGCGCGGCGAAGTCCTCGATGGCCTGCGCTGACTGCATCGCGAGTTCGCGCGTGGGCGCGAGGACCAGGGCCTGCACCCCGGGTTCCCCGGCGTCGACGATCGCGAGCATCGGAAGGCCGAAGGCGGCCGTTTTGCCGGTACCGGTCTGCGCGATGCCGACGACGTCGCGCAGTTCGAGCAGAGCGGGGATGGCCTCGGCCTGAATCGGGGTCGGGGTCGCGAAGCCCATGGAGGTGACGGCGGCGAGGATCTCCTCGGGCAGGCCGAGATCGGCGAAGTTCACGCGGTCCTCGCTCTGCTCATCGCCGGCGTCCCCGGTCCCGGCGTCGAGCGCCTCCTCAGAATCGGCGGAATCGGCGGACTCGTCGAGATCGACCGGGAGCCCAGCAGGGGGCGCGTCACGTTCAGCAGGGGCCGAGAAGTCTTCGGCATCGAGGGTTTCAGGCATGGGGGTATCGGGCACAATCATCCTTGGAATCGTGGTCATTCGAGGCCGGCATCACCGGACCGGGCCCATCGGGGCCTTCGGCGCCGCCTCGTACACACAACACTCACCCGCAGGTGCCCATCACAACACGAAAGGCGCGCCTCATCGCCCTTCCAGCCTAGTCGAGGAGCACAGCGCCGCGGCGATGCTCTTCCGTGAGTTCACTCACCGCTGCGGGGCCGAAGCGCGCGCCTCGAGCAAGAGCCGCATGATCTCGCGCTGCCGAGAATCCTCTGCGGCGCACTCGGCCACCGGGCCCTCGAGGAGCTCAGCGACGAGCAGGCGGCGAAAACTCCGCGCCGCCCTCGCCGAGGCCCTCGCCGCACCCAGCGAAATCCCGATCCGCGATACGAGGGCGATGATCACGGTCGCCGCCAGGCCGCCGAAGAGGCACCACGTCGGAAGCGGCACTCCGTATCTCAAGGGCAGGGGAAGGGCGACGAGCAGCGCATCCTGGGCGATCCGGGCCGCCCCGAGCCACAGCGCACCCGTCATCGCCACGATCCACCCGAGTGCCTGCATCCACGATGACAGCGACCACCAGGTGGGCCGAGGGTCCGGATCGAGCCCCGCTCGATTCACGACGCGGTCGGCGATATCGGGCACCGAGTCGACGAGGCGAGCGCAGATCGCCTCCATCGTCCTCGACCACGCCTCGGGTCGTCCGCGCCCGACCTCGGCTCCGAGACGGCGCACCGCCATCGAAGTGCGCGCGCGCATCGCCGGATCGACCGTGAAGTCGACGACCGGCGCTCCGGGGTGATCGGCGGCGGGGCGCAGATGGGCTCGGCGCACGGGATCGGAGCGCAGATGCCGGATCCAGCGCGTGGGCATCCATGACGCGCGGATGATCCCGCGATGCCGATACGAAGCGCCGACGCTCGCGGCGAGCCCTTCGAGACCCGACGACTCGGCGATCCGCTCGGCGAGGGCCTCGGCAAGACCCCGCGCATCGAAATCGGGCAGGGGATCAGGCGCGCCGATCGCAGTGCTCAGCTGCTCGGCGACCCGTTCCAGCGCCCCGACGGCTTTGACGGAAGTCGCTCTGACCATCCTCGCTACGGCATCGATGACATCGGCCAGGGAGGCGATCCCCTCCCCCGTCGCAGCCGACACGCCCACGAGCGCACTCTCAGCCGCACCCTCATCGTCGAGGATGCGCCGCAGGTGCGCGAGCACGGCATCGCGTTCGGACGCGCCCAAACGATCGATCTGATTGAGCACCGTCGCCGTGGCCCGCGCCGAACGCGCCATCGGCGCGACCCACTCGGCGTGGATCACCTCATCGGCGTACTTCTGCGGATCCACCACCCACAGGATCATGTCCGCGCGCTCCGCGACGCGTCGCGCCAGCTCTCGATGCTCCTCAGCGAAGGAATCGATGTCGGGCAGGTCGAGGATGACGGCGTTACTCGGGATCCGCATCCCGTCCGCACGGGCGCGCCGCTCAATCCCGAGCCAATCGAGAAGCTCCCTCGCGTCCAGATCGGGCGCGCACACCGCCAGGGCCTGACGCGTCGTCGGCCGCAAGACATCAACCCGGGCGAGCGAATCCCCGACGAGGGCGTTGACGAGCGACGATTTCCCCGATCCCGTTGCGCCGACGAGTGCGATGAGGACCGTTCCGGGATCCATGACCGCGCGCTCGCGGACGAGGACGAGCTTCGCCTCGATGTCATCGCGAAGCCGCACCGGAAGCTCATCCTTGAGCAGCTCGAATGCGCGTTCCAGCCCGTCGAGCTTGTCGAGCAGATTCACAGCCATTGGGCACGCACCCGGTCGATCGCACTCGTCAGGGGGAGCGAGGACTGATCCTCGGGCAGGAGCGACCTCAGTGGTTCGAGCTGCTCGGCCAGCGCCTCGCGCATCCGTTCCTCCAGGTCCTTCCTCGCGGCCTTCGCCATCGATCGAACGGCCTGATCGCCGAAGACGGTTTCCAGGAGCTTGTGCGCGACGAGCGCGGAGGCGCCGGCGATCCCGACTTCGGCACCGGTGAGCCCTCCCGTGGACGCGAAGACCGCGATGATGAGCGCCGCGGAGACGACATTCAGCCCCACGGCTGCGATCCGAGCGCCCGCCCGCCGGTCGCGCCCCTCGGCGCGCACCGTGTCGAGAAGACGGCGCTGCCAGGCGCGAGTGAGGTTCACGGCCCGCGATTCCGCCTCGTCGATCGGCCGGCGGGGCGCTGTTCGGGACAGGGAGCGCGTCCACTCGGCCCCTTCCCAGCGCACTCGGGCCTCATCGTCGGCGCGATGGAGCTCCTCGAGGATCAACGACGCCAGTCCGGCCTCGATCGCGTCCTCCACGGGAGCGCCCGGGGCGGGGCGGCCCCGCAGCCACGCGCCCGCTCGGTCGCGGAAACTCGCGAAGGAGGCCGACAGGAGTCTCGACACGTCCGCCGCCCCGACGACCTCGTTCCAACGGGCGAGCACCTCCCCTCGCAAAAGGGAACCGTCGGCGGTCGCCTCGCGCAGTCGCGCCAGACTTGCGGCCTCGGCATCATCCAATTGCGCACGGGCTCCCGCGCGCGCCCGGGAGGCGCGATCAATCGCAACGGCCACGGTTTCGGCGCGCTGCACGACATCGGCGATGGCGCCCGTCAGGGCGATCCGGGCGAGTTCGCGCCGCGACTGCGCGCTCACGGCCCCCGCGCTCAGCCAATCGCGCAGCTCGGACACCGCCCCTTCCCCCAGCACGCCGTCGACGAGGGCGGCTTCCTCGACGACGAGCACGGGGGCGCGATCAAGGCCCCTGCGATCCATGAGGGCGCGCAGATCCCCCGCCACCGCATCACGGGCATCGGGGGCGACGCGATCGAGGACGACCACGATCGTGATGCCCGATGCCGCGGCCTCGTCGAGGAGCTTCCAGGGGACATCATCGGCGTAGCGGGCAGCGGTCGTGACGAACACCCAGAGATCCGCCGCGTCGAGCAGACGCCTTGCGAGCGCACGATTCTCATCGCAGATCGAATCGACATCGGGAGAGTCGAGGATCGCCAGGCCCTCCGGCAGATTCGGGCATTCTCGGATCTCCAACTCCCCGGCGGTCCCGGCGCCCGCCGGAGTCGGCGGATCGGATGCGGCACGACGCACTCGGACGAGGTCGGGCAGTACCCGGGCCGAGGCGAAGCGGCCCGCGTCTTCCGCCCTGTGCAGGAGCAGCGGCCTGCGCGTCGTCGGACGCACCGGTGAGGATGCCGTCACCCGTGCGCGAGCCAGGGCGTTGACGAGGGTCGACTTGCCCGACCCGGTGGATCCTCCGACAACGGCGAGCAGGGGCGCGTCGAGGGACGAGGCTCGGGGCAGGACGAAGTCCTCGAGGCGCCGCAGCGCGCGGTCCCGCGCCTCCCGGCCCTGGGCAGAGCCCGGAGTCCCGAGGGGCACTACGGCCGTGCGGAGCGCGCCCCGCAGATCCTCGAGCGCCGCGATCGCGTCCATCTCAGCCGATCGCCTCCACCCGCGGCACGAGATCCTCCGCCGCGGGCGCCCACGTCTGGGCGACGGCCTCCACCTGTTCGCCCGAACGGATGTCCTTCACCGTGTCCGGCTCGCCCTGCCCGCCCGGGAACCAGACGAAGGGTATGCCGCGCTTATCGGCGAATTTGATCTGCTTGCCGAACTTCGCGGCCGTGGGGGCGACCTCCGTCGCGATGCCGCGGTCCCGCAGAATCCCCGCGATCGCCTCGGAGCGGACACGGTCGTCCTCGTCGGTGACCGCGACCACGACCGCCGCGGGAGACTTGCGCGTGGCGCGCACCATCGGCGCGGAGATCATCCGCGACACGAGACGCGACACGCCGATCGACAGGCCGACGCCGGGATAGGTGCGCTTCCCGTCCTTGGCGAGCGAGTCGTAGCGCCCGCCCGAGCAGATCGATCCCAGGTCCTCGTGGCCCTCGACCACGGATTCGTACACCGAGCCCGTGTAGTAGTCGAGACCGCGGGCGATCTTCAAATCGGCCTCGATCGCACCGGGCATGCGCGCGCCGGCGGTCTCCAGCAGGGCGCACAGCTCGTCCAGGCCCTCGTCGAGGATCTCCCCCGACACGCCCAGCGCCTCGATCCCAGCGCGGATCTCGGCCGGATCGGCGCTGCGGATCGACGCCATGTCGAGGAGCGCGCCCGCCTGTTCGCCCGTGATCCCCGACTCCGCCAGCTCAGCCGCCACGCCCTCGGGCCCGATCTTGTCGATCTTGTCGAGGCCGCGAAGCGCCGCCTCCACGTCCTCGACGCCGAGGGCTTCGCACACGCCCTGGACGACCTTGCGGTTGTTCACCAGAACCGTCACCTTGGGGATCGGGAGCCGGGACAGCGCCTCGGCCATGACGAGGGGCAATTCGACCTCGTAGTGGAAGGGCAGCGCGCCATCGCCGACCACGTCGATATCGGCCTGGATGAACTCGCGGAAGCGGCCGTCCTGCGGCCTCTCGCCCCTCCAGACCTTCTGGATCTGGTAGCGCTTGAAGGGGAAATCGAGATCATTCGCGTTCTCGACCACGTAGCGCGCGAAGGGCACCGTCAGATCGAAGTGGAGGCCGATCCTGCGCTCCCTGCCCGAGTGCCGCCCCGCCTCGGCGTCCTTCAGGGCCTGCAGGCGATCGAGGACGTAGATCTCCTTCGAGGTCTCCCCCTTCGCCTCGAGCTGCTCGAGGGTCTCGACGGCCCGGGTCTCGATCCCGGAGAAGCCGTGGAGCTCGAAGACCTCGCGGATGCGGTCGAGGACGAACTGTTCGATGATGCGGCCCTCGGGGAGCCATTCGGGAAATCCGGAAAGAGATGCGCGTGCCATGGGGGCATTCTCCCACGACACGCGCATCCCTTACGATTCGACGCCGAGTTGCGAGCCTTTCAGCCGATCATGCGGGCCCTGCGCAGGTACGCGTTCGACTCGAGCTCCCCGGCCATCGTCGTCAGCGCGCCGTGCCCGGGGATGAGCAGCGTCGCGGGATCCAGGGCGTTGGCCAGGGTCCTCAAGGAATGACGCATCGCCTGCTCGTCGCCCCCGGGAAGATCCGTGCGCCCCACCGAGCCCGCGAAGATCACATCGGCGCTCAGGGCGAAGGGCGCGGGCTCATCGGCCGCGGCGACCTCGACTCCCCCGCTGTCCACCGACCAGCGCGCCTCGCCGAGGAACACCGACGATCCCTCGGTATGACCGGGTGCCGGGACCATGAGCAGACGGACTCCCGCGACCGCTTCGAATGCGCCGCCGGGCACATCGCGAAGATCAGCGGGGGCGATCCATTCGCCCGCCTCCTCCGGGACGGGCAGCGGCACGTGCGCGGCCGGATCCTGCATGCGGTAGCGATCCGGCCCCGGGATGAAGACGGGGGCCTCGCATCCGCGCTCCTCGATCGCCCAGGACGCGACTTCCCGGCACTGCCACACGTGATCGGGGTGCCCGTGAGTCGCGAGCACCGCTCCGACGCGCGATCCGGTCCGATCGAGGACCTCACGGATCCGATCCGTCACCCCCCACGACGGGTCGACGACGAGGGCGTCCGCGCCTTCATCGGGCACGATCACCACGCAATTCGCCCCGTAGTAGGGGGTCGGGATGACGCTGATGCGCATTTCAGGCCATCGTCGAGCGGATCTGCTCGAGCCAGCTCCGCTTCGTCGCAAGGGCCTCCGCCAGCGCCTTCGCCGAGCCGGCATCGCCCGCCGCCTCAGCGGAGGCCAGTTCGGCCTCGAGCCCCTCGATCTGGGCCTCGAGCTGGCCGAGCATGCCCTGAGCCCTGGCGCGGGTCTCGGGGTTGGTCTGGCGCCACTCCTTCTCCTCGGCTTCACGGATCGCCGTTTCAACCGCGCGCAGACGCGATTCGATCCGATGCAGATCCGACGAGGGCACCCGGCCGATCTCGTCCCAGCGGTCCTGGACTGAACGGAGCGCCGCCTTGGCGGCTTCGAGATCGCTGATCGGCACGATCGCCTCGGCCTCCTCGAGGAGGGCCTCCTTGGCGACGAGGTTCTCACGGTACTCGCTGTCCGTGGCCTCGTCCTTGGCCCGACGCGCGTCGAAGAAGACCTGCTGAGCCGCGCGGAAGCGCGCCCACAGGGCGTCGTCCTCCTTGCGCGAGGCCCGCGGGGCGGCCTTCCAGCGGTTCATCAGCTCCCGGTAGGCGCCCGAGGTCGCGCCCCAATCCGTCGAGGAGGACAGGGCCTCGGCCTCGGCGATCAGGGCCTCCTTCACGCGCTTGGCCTCGGACTGGGCCTGATCGAGGGCGGAGAAGTACTGGCGGCGATGCCGATCGAACTGGGTGCGCGCCGAGGAGAAGCGCTTCCACAGCTCGTCCTCGGTCGCCTTGTCCAGGCGGGGGCCCTTGCGCTGCAGGTTCTTCCACTCGTCGAGCAGCTCGCGCAGGGTCTGACCGGACTGCTTCCAGTGGGTCTTCTCGGGGTCCTGCTCGACGATCGCCTCGGCCTGCTCGACGACGCGGGTGCGCTGGGCGAGCGCCTCCTCGCGAGCGGCCTTGCGCTCGGCCTTGGCCTCCTCCTTGCGGGCCTCCGCCCGCGCCTTCACCGCTTCAACCCGCTCGCGCAGGGCCTGGAGGTCGCCGATCGCCGCCGGTTCCTTCACCGCCTCCACGATGGTCGCGAGCGTCTGATCGATGTCCTTGGGCGACAGGGTCGCAAGGCGGTCCTCGAAGAGCTTCACCGTCGCTTCGAGATCCGCGAAGCGGCGCTCGTAGAGGGCGAAGGGCTCAGCGGGAGCGCCTTCCGGGTATCCGCCGATCTCACGCTCGACACCGGCGTCGATCACGTAGACGCTGCCGTTCTCGTCGATGCGAGCGAACTCGTGGACGAAGGCGGAGGCGCTCGCCGCGGCCGGCGCCTCGTTGGTCGCCGTGGGTCCGGCTTCGGTGGCGGGGACGTTGGCCTGCTCGTTGGGCGTCGTGGTCACGGTATTCCTTTTCGAGGACGAGGGTGCGGGGCACCCGTGCATGGAAGATGCTCCACGCGTGGTGGCGCGAGGTGCTCCGATGTGGCGCACCTCTCCCAGTCTAGGACCACGAGGGGCTCCAACTCGACGCAGTGACCGAATCGAGTCCTGGATGTCACATTCGCCGGGGATTCAGGCCCGGTTCTGTCCCGACAGGCGGACCGCCTCGAAGACCCCGTCGACCCTCCTCAATGCCGAGAGCACCGCGTTGAGATGGCCCATGTCCGCCATTTCGAAGGAGAACTGCGCCGTCGACACCTGATCGTTCGAAGTGTGGGTCGTCGCGGTGATGATGTTCACACCGTAGTCGCTCATCACCCGCGTGAGGTCGGACAGCAGTCCCGAACGGTCCAGGGCCCGGACCCGGATCTGGACGCGGAAGACGTGGCCCGTCACGCCCTCCTCCCACGCGACGTCGATGAAGCGCTCCGGTTGCAGCTCCTGAAGCCGCACGGCGTTCCGGCAGCTCGCCAGATGGACCGAGACGCCCTGGCCGCGCGTGATGAAGCCGACCACCTCGTCCCCGGGCACCGGCGTGCAGCACTTCGCGAGCTTGACCCAGATGTCCTTCGCATCCATCCCCGCGACGGTGATGCCCGAATCCGAGGAAGGCGCCCGGCGCGGGCCCGCAGCCCCCGGCGTCACCGCCTCGGACAGGGTCTCCTCGGTGCCGTCGCCCCCGCCCAGGTTGTCGACGAGCTTCGTCACGACGTTGCGGGGCGAGACCTGGTTCTCCCCCACGGCCGCGTACAGGCTCGAAACATCGGGGTAGCCGAGGGAGTTCGCGACCGAGAGGATCGACTCGTGGTTCATGAGGCGCTGAAGCGGAAGGTTGAGCTTGCGCATCGCCTTCGCGAGCGCCTCCTTGCCGTCCTCGATCGCCTCTTCGCGGCGCTCCTTGGAGAACCACGCCTTGATCTTCGACCTCGCCCTCGGCGATGCGACGAAGGCGAGCCAATCATGGGAGGGCCCCGCCTTGTCGGACTTCGAGGTGACGACCTCGACGGTCTCGCCCGACTCCAGGCGGGTGTCGAGGGAGACGAGACGGCCGTTGACCTTCGCGCCCACCGTCCGGTGCCCGACCTCCGTGTGCACCGCGTAGGCGAAGTCGACGGGCGTGGAACGCGCCGGGAGCACGACGACTTCGCCCTTGGGCGTGAAGACGTAGACCTCGTCGCCGGCGATCTCGTAGCGCAGCGAATCGAGGAATTCCTCGGGATCGCCCGTCTCGCGCTCCATCTCGACGAGGGCGCGCAGCCAGTTCGCCTGCTCGTCCGAGGTCATCTTGTCCGAATCCGGGCCCGTCGCATTCGGGTTCTGCTTGTACTTCCAGTGCGCGGCGACGCCGTGCTCGGCCCGCTCGTGCATCTCGTAGGTGCGGATCTGGATCTCCACCGGCTTGCCGCCCGGCCCGACGACCGTCGTGTGCAGCGACTGGTAGAGGTTGAACTTCGGCATCGCGATGTAGTCCTTGAAGCGACCAGGGATCGGATTCCATCGCCCGTGAAGGGAGCCGAGGACCGAGTAGCAGTCCTTGACCGAGTCGACGAGCACGCGCACCGCGACGAGGTCGAAGATCTCGTCGAAGGCCTTCCCGCGCACGATCATCTTCTGATAGATCGAATAGTGGTTCTTCGGGCGGCCCGACACCGTTCCCTTCGTCCCGGACTTCCTCAGGTCCTCCTCGATCTGGCCGACGACCTCGCGCAGGTAGATCTCGCGCTGCGGCGCCCGCTCTGAGACGAGGTGATCGATCTCCTCGTAGATCTCGGGGTAGAGGGTCTTGAAGGAGAGCTCCTCGAGCTCCCACTTCACCATGTTCATGCCGAGGCGGTGGGCCAGGGGCGCGTAGATCTCGAGCGTTTCGCGGGCTTTGGCCCGCGCCGAGGCCGCGGGCACGAATCTCCAGGTGCGCGCGTTGTGGAGCCGGTCCGCGAGCTTGATGAGGAGGACGCGGATGTCGCGGCTCATCGCGACGATCATCTTGCGCAGGGTCTCCGACTGCGCCGCCGCGCCGTAGCGCACCTTGTCGAGCTTCGTCACCCCATCGACGAGGGCGGCGATCGCCTCCCCGTAGTCGGCGCGCAGCTCATCGACCGTGTAGTCGGTGTCCTCGACGGTGTCGTGAAGGAGGGCCGCGACGAGCGTCGGGGTCGTCATCCCCATCTCGGCGAGGATCGTCGCGACCGCCACCGGGTGGGTGATGTACGGCTCGCCGGACTTGCGCACCTGTCCGCGGTGATGCTCCTCAGCGGTCCGGTAGGCGCGTTCGATGACGGAGACGTCCGCCTTCGGATGATTCGCCCTCAGAGCGCGAACGAGGGGTTCGATCTCGGGAATCGTCGGGCGTGAGCGCGCACCGAACCAGACGAGGCCGGATCGTACGAACGATCCGGCCGCGGGAGGCTTGGAGCCTGCGTCAGTTGTCTGGTCGGTCATGCTCCCATGATAGGGCCTGTGACCTGGGATACACGAAACGAGGCGGTTATACGAGCAGCGCGGACTCGACCTTCACGCCCGATCCGGCGAGCACCTCGCGCCCGTTGAAGGCCTCGAGTTCGAGGAGCACCGCGATCGTCTCGACCTCGGCGCCGCAACGGCGCAGGAGCTCCACCGAGGCGTTCGCCGTCCCGCCCGTCGCGAGGACGTCGTCGACGACCAGCACCCGGGAGCCCGGGCGGACCGACTCGGGACGGATCTCCATGCGGGCGGTCCCGTACTCGAGCGCGTAGTCGACCCCGATCACGTGCCCGGGCAGCTTCCCGGCCTTGCGGATCGTCAGCATGCCGACGCCGAGCTCCGTCGCCAGCGGCGCTCCGAGGATGAAGCCGCGCGACTCCAGGCCCGCAACCGCATCGATCGTGCCCTCGTAGCGCTCCCCCAGGATCTCCATGAGCTCCTTGAAAGCCGGACCGTTCGCGATGAGCGGCGTGATGTCCCGGAAGAGGACGCCCGGCTCGGGGAAGTCGGGGATCAACCCGAGATTCGAGGAGACGAGGTCCCCCACGTGCGCGCCGAGTTCACCGCTCATCGTCCGGCCTTCTTCCTTCTGGGCTGCGAGGCGTTCGGCAGGCGGTGCCCCGGTGCGATCGGCGCCACCTTCACGGCGGCCGATTCGCCCCGGCCCGGGGTCTGCGAAACGGCGAGCCGTCCCGCGCGCTCCTTCGCGACGATCGCATCGTGCTCCTTCGTGCGCGTCAGGCGCTCCTGGAACATCACGAGGAGCGGGGAGGCGATGAAGATCGAGGAGTACGTGCCCGCGATCATGCCGACGAAGAGGGCGAGGGAGATGTCGGTGAGCGTGCCCGTGCCGAGCATGAGCGAGCCGATGATGAGGATCGCGCCCACGGGCAGGAGGGCCACGACGGAGGTGTTGATCGAGCGCACCATCGTCTGGTTCACCGCGAGGTTCACGTACTCGGCGAAGGTGTAGCGCTTCTGGTCGTACACGTCCTGAGTGAGCTCACGGACCTTGTCGAAGACGACGACCGTGTCGTAGAGCGAGTAGCCGAGGATCGTGAGGAAGCCGATCACCGTCGCCGGCGAAACCTCCACCTGGGTGATGACGAAGACCGCCAGGGTCACCGCGACGTCGTGGACGAGGGCGAGCAGCGCGGCCGCCGCCATCGTCCACGAGCGGAAGTACACCGTCATCAAGAGGGCCACGAGCACCATGAAGATGATGAGCGACTGAGCGGCCTTCGAGGTCACCGACTGGCCCCACGAAGGGCCGATCGACGAGGACTGCACGTCGGCGGGATCGACCGAGTAGCCGGCCGCCAGCGCATCGCGGATCTGAGCCGCCTGATCGGAGTCCACCGAGGCCGTCTGGATGCGCACGGAACTCGTGCCGACGCGCGTCACCTTCGCCGTGCCGACGATCTTCGTGGCCGTGACGATCTCGCTCGCCTTCGCCTCCGACTGGTCGGCGACGTTCGCCACGTCGAACTGGGCGCCGCCGGTGAACTCGATCGAGCGGTTGAGGCCCGCGAAGAGCGGCAGGAGCAGGCCGATGACGATGACGAGCGCCGCGATGCCGACGAAGAGCCTGCGCTTGGGGACGACGGCGTAGGACTTGTCACCCGAGTACAGGGCATTGCCCCATTGAGCGAAGGACATCATCACTTGTCTCCGTCCGTGTCGGCGTTCGATTCAAGGCCCGCGGGCGCGGGCGCCTCGGCCTTCGCGGCGAGCCTCGCGGCGCGCCGCCTCTGAGCGATCGAGGAGCCCTCGCCCTCGGGGAGCGCATCCTCGCCCGCCGCCTGGGCGAGGGGGGCGCGCACGGCGACCCGGCCGCGGCCCGCGTACACGAGCCCGGACTTCGCGCCGAGGTGCTCCGGATCGAGGCCGGACAGGGGGTGGCCCTGGCCGAAGAAGCGGGTCCTGATGAGCAGCTCCATCATCGGGTGCGTGAAGAGGAAGATCACGACGAGGTCGATGAGGGTCGTCACGCCGAGCGTGAAGGCGAAGCCCTGGACGCCGCCGACCGCGAGCAGGTAAAGGACCACGGCCGCGACGATGTTGACCGCATCGGAGACGAGGATCGTCCGCTTGGCGCGATCCCAGCCCTCGTCGACTGCGGCGACGAGCGGACGCCCGTCGCGGACTTCATCGCGGACCCTCTCGAAGTACACGATGAAGGAGTCCGCAGTCACGCCGACCGCCATGATCAGGCCCGCGACGCCCGCGAGCGAGAGGCGGTAGCCGAGCGTCCAGGACAGGATCGCGATCGTGAGGTAGGTGAGCCCGGCTGCGAGGATGAGCGAACCCGCGGAGATGATCGACAGGCCCCTGTACTGCCAGATGAGGTAGCAGATGACGAGGAGCAGGCCGATCGCACCGGCGAGCAGGCCCTTCTCCAGGTGATCCGAGCCCAGGGTCGCCGAGATCCTCTGCTCGGACTGGACCTCGAAGTTCAAGGGCAGCGAACCGAAGTTGAGCTGGTTGGCGAGGGCCGTCGCGGACTTCGCCGTGAAGTTGCCCGAGATCTGCGCGCGGCCGTCGGAGATGATCGCGTTCATCGAGGGCGCGGTGATGACGACGCCGTCGAGCACGACGGCGAAGTGATTGCGGTCGGGCTTGCCGAAGAAGGACCGGCCCTGCGCATCCTGGGTCTGGAAGGAGTAGAGGATCTTCGAGGAATCCGCGAACTGCTGGGTCCCGGTCTTGTCGAACTGAAGATCGACCCCCCACTGGCCGGTCGTCTGACCGGTCGAGTTGGTGATCTGACCGGCGTTGGCCGAATCGAGGTTCGCGCCGGCGACGGAGACCGGTCCGAGGAGGTACTTGATCGTGCCCGAGTCGTCGCATGCGGCGAAGGGCTTGTCGGCCGGGCCCTCGCGGCGCTTCGCCGAATCGCCCGCAGCGCAGTCGAGGGTGTAGAAGTCGAAGAGCGCCTGCTCGGTCACCCACGCGAGGTCCGAGGCGTTCTCCGGCGCGGAGGCGGGATCGGCCGAAAGCGCGCCATCGCCGTTCGTGTCCGCGAGCTGCATCGCCGAGGCCTCATCGAGGGCCGTCGAGGTGAGGCGGGTCGACTGGGGCTGATCGCCCGACTGCCCCGCTTCGGCCGACTGAGCGGCGTCGACCGCACCCGACTGAGCGGTCACCGCGGGAGCCGCCGAGGGGGCGGCGGCCTGGGCCGCCGCGATCTGAAGAACGGGCCGGAAGTTCATCTGCGAAGAGGAGCGGATGAGATCGAGGGTCTCCTGGGAGGGTGTTCCCGGGATCGAGACCACGATGTTGTCCTGGCCCATCGACGTGATCTCCGATTCGGCGACGCCGGAGGCGTCGATTCGATTGCGGATGATCGAAATCGCCTGAGTGATGTCCTCTTCGGTGATCTGCCGGTCATCGGCCTCAGCCGATGTCGGGGTGAGGATGAGCTGCGTTCCGCCCTGCAGGTCGAGTGCGAGCGAGGGGACGTAGGACGCCCCCTGTGTGAGGTTGCCGATGACGAGCGCCGTCACGGCCGCGATGATCGCGACGAGCAGGGTGACGAGCGAGCGCAGGGGTCGGCGCTTACGAGTTGACACGATGATTCTCCCGATCCCGGATTACGGGACTTCAGTTCTTCTCTTCGTTTGCCGGGGCTTCGGGCATATCGAGGCCGAGGACCGGTTCGATCGCCTCGGGCTCCTCCTCCGCTTCCTGTGACTCGGCGGCGAAGGGCGGCTGCGTTCCGACTTCACGGATCATCTGGCGATCCCAGTACATCTCCGTGCCGTCGACGGTTTCGAGGACGACGACGTCGCCGTCCTGATCGACGAAACGGCCCCAGAAGCCGACCGCGGTGCGGACCCACGCGCCCGGCACGAGCTCCTCGGCGAGCTGGCGCTCGCGCTCCGCCTGCTTCTCCGCGGCCTTCTGGCGCGAGCGGTTCGAGAACCACATCATCGCGATGAGAAGAATGCCGAGCATGATGAACATGCCGTACTGACTGATGAACTGCTCCACTGATCGCCTCTTTCGTCGGTATGCGCTGACGCGCCCGGGACAGTCTACCCGTAGTCGACGCCGCTGGGCGACGGAGACGCCGATCAGCCGAAGAGAGTCGAATCGGGCGGAGGGGTGAGTCCCAGATGCGTCCAGGCCTTCGGCGTGGCCGCCCGGCCGCGGTTCGTCCGCACGAGGAAGCCCTCCCTCACCAGATAGGGTTCGGCGACCGTCTCCACCGTCTCGGCCTCCTCGCCGACCGTGACCGCGAGGGTCGTCAGACCCACGGGGCCGCCCGCGAAGCGCCGGCACACGGCATCGAGGACGGCGCGGTCCAGCCGGTCGAGTCCGAGCGGGTCGACCTCGAACAGGGCGAGCGCGCCCTTCGCGGCCTCCAGATCGAGCGAGCCCGAACCCCGCACCTGCGCGTAGTCGAGAACCCGCCTGAGCAGGCGGTTCGCGATCCGCGGCGTCCCGCGCGATCGCGACGCGATCTCATGCGCCGCCGAAACGGCGATCGGCGCCCCGAGCAGCTCCGCCGAACGGGTGACCACCGACTCGAGTTCATCGGTCTCGTAGTACTCGAGATGCGCGGTGAACCCGAAGCGATCGCGCAAGGGGGCCGGCAGCAGTCCGGAGCGGGTCGTCGCGCCGACGACGGTGAAGGGCGGAAGCGTGAGGGGGATGGAGGTCGCGCCGGGCCCCTTGCCGACGATGACATCGACGCGGTAGTCCTCCATGGCGAGGTAGAGCATCTCCTCGGCGGTCCGCGCGAGCCGGTGGATCTCGTCGATGAAGAGGACGTCGCCCTCCTGGAGGCCCGAGAGGATCGCGGCGAGATCACCCGCGTGCTGGATCGCAGGACCGGAGGTGAGGCGCAGGGAGGTCCCCATCTCCGCCGCGATGATCATGGCGAGCGTCGTCTTGCCCAGTCCGGGGGGGCCGGCGAGCAGGACGTGATCGGGGGGCGCCCCCCGGCCGCGCGCCGCGTCGAGAACGAGTTGGAGCTGGTCGCGGACGACCCTCTGGCCGACGAACTCGGCGAGGCGCTTGGGCCTCAGCGCGGCTTCGGCGGCCCGTTCGAGCTCACCGGCGTCCGGGGCGACGATCCGCGCGGCCTCGGATCCGAGCATGTCCATGGGTTCAGGCACGTCCGCCTCCCAGTCTCACGAGCGCGGCGCGCAGGAGATCGGATGCGCCCAGCCCCTGGCCCCCGAGGGCGTCGAGGGCGCCTCCCGCTTGCGCGTCGGACCAACCGAGGGAGACGAGGGCGGCGCGCACTTCCGCCTCAACCGCGCCCGAGGAGGCCGGGGCCGATTCCCGGATGCCCTCGAGCGCCGCAGGGACCCCGAGTTTGTCCCCGATTTCGAGGGCCATGCGCTGAGCGGACTTCTTCCCCACGCCGGGGATGCGCTGGAGGGTCGTCAGATCCTGATCGCGGACGGCCCGGCGCAGCTCGTTCGGGGTGAGCACCGCCAGAGCGGCGAGCGCGATCCTGGGCCCGATGCCCGAGACCGTTTGAAGGACGGTGAAGACCTCCCGCTCGTCGGGGGTCTCGAAGCCGACGAGCGACAGCGAATCCTCGCGCACGATGAGACTCGTATGGATCGTCGTCTCCTCACCGGGCGTCAGGGACTGCGAGAGCGCGGGCGCAACCCTCACCGAGAACCCGATGCCCCCGACGAGGAGGACGACCGACTCCAGATCGGTCGACGCAACCGTTCCGGTGAGCTGAGCGATCACTGAAGTCCCTGCTTTCTCTTGCCGAGGGCGAACACCTGTACGATTCTAGCCCCGGCGCAGCCTGGGATCGACGGCTCCGGTGCGGCGTTGCGCCGCTTGGGCCTCCGCCCAGGCCCGTTGGGCGGGGGTCATGCTCCCCTTCGATGTGAGGCGCCCCGAGAGGGAGACGCTCACCGAGGAGTCGTCGCCCGCCCCGAGCAATCCGGTGCCCCGCCACGAATGGCAGATCGCGATGGCCAGGGCGTCGGCGGCGTCGGCGGGGCGCGGCGGAGCGTCGAGCCCGAGGATCCTGGCGATCATCGCCTGGACCTGCGCCTTGCCCGCGCGCCCGTTCCCCGTGACGGCGGACTTCACCTCCGAGGGCGTGTGGACCGCCATCGGCAGTCCCGCCCTGCCCACGCAGGTCATCGCCGCCCCCATGACCTGCATCGTCGTCGTGACCGATTGCAGGTTGTCCTGCGCGAAGACCCTTTCGATGGCGACGACCTCCGGCTCGTAGAGGCGGATCGCCTCATCGATCGCGTCGGCGACCGTCCGCAAGCGGAAGTGCGTGGCGAGGTCCTTGTCGGAACGGGCGACCGATACGTGGACGAGGCGCGCCCTGCGGGCCGCGTCGACGTCGACGACGCCGATGCCGCAGCGCGTGAGTCCGGGGTCGATCCCCATCACCCTCATGGGCCGGTCCTCAAGATCCCCGCACGAGGGAGACGAAGAGCCCGTGCATCCTGCGGTCCCCCCCGATCTCCGGATGGAAGCTCGTCGCGAGCGCCCGGCCGGAGCGAACCGCGACGATCGGCCCGGCCGGATCATCACCGGCACGGGCGAGCACCTCGACGCCCTCCCCCACGGACTCGACCCAGGGGGCCCGGATGAAGACGGCGTGGAAGGGATCGGCGAGACCGCTCACCTCGAGGTCCTCCTCGTAGGAGTCGACCTGGCGTCCGAAGGCGTTGCGGCGCACGACCATGTCGATCGCCCCGAGGCTCTTCTGGTCGGGGCGGCCGTCGAGGATCGACGAGGCGAGCAGGATCATTCCCGCACAGGTGCCCCACACGGGCATCCCCCGCTCGATCCGCGCCTTCAGCGGATCGAAGAGGCCGAAGGCGAGGAGGAGCTTCGACATGGTCGTCGATTCCCCGCCGGGGATGACGAGGCCGTCGACCGCTTCGAGCTCCCCGGGCCTGCGCACTGCGAGCGCGCGGGCGCCGGATTCCTCCAGCGCCCGCACGTGCTCGCCGACATCGCCCTGGAGGGCGAGGACGCCGATCGTCACCATCCGCGCTCCGCGAGACGGTGGCTGACGGGGACGTCATCGACGTTGATTCCGACCATCGCCTCGCCCAGGCCGCGCGAGACCTCCGCGATGACCGCGGGATCGTCGTAGAAGGTCGTCGCCTTGACGATCGCGGCGGCGCGCTTGGCGGGATCACCCGACTTGAAGATGCCCGAGCCGACGAAGACGCCCTCGGCGCCGAGCTGCATCATCATCGCGGCGTCGGCGGGGGTCGCGATGCCGCCGGCGGTGAAGAGCACGACGGGGAGGCGCCCCTCGCGGGCGACCTCGGCGACGAGCTCGTAAGGGGCCTGGAGCTCCTTGGCCGCGACGTAAAGCTCGTCCTCGGGAAGACTCGTGAGGTGGCGGATCTCGTCGCGGATCTTGCGCATGTGGGTCGTCGCGTTCGAGACGTCGCCCGTTCCGGCCTCCCCCTTGGAGCGGATCATCGCCGCGCCCTCGTTGATCCTGCGGAGGGCCTCGCCCAGGTTGGTCGCACCGCAGACGAAGGGGACGGTGAAGTTCCACTTGTCGATGTGGTGGGAGTAGTCGGCCGGGGTGAGGACCTCGGATTCGTCGATGTAGTCGACGCCGAGGGACTGGAGGACCTGTGCCTCGACGAAGTGCCCGATGCGGGCCTTCGCCATGACGGGGATCGACACGGCGTTGATGATGCCGTCGATGAGGTCGGGGTCCGACATGCGGGCGACGCCGCCCTGGGCGCGGATGTCCGCCGGGACGCGCTCGAGCGCCATGACGGCGACCGCGCCCGCGTCCTCGGCGATCTTCGCCTGCTCGGGGGTGACGACGTCCATGATGACGCCGCCCTTGAGCATCTGGGCCATTCCTCGCTTGACGCGAGCGGTTCCGACCTCGCGGGTGGACTCGGCCTCGGCCATGGTCACTCCTCTTCCTCGAGCTGCGCGCGGACCTCGTCGGGCAGCGTCATGTTCGTGTAGATGTTCTGGACGTCATCGGAATCCTCGAGGGCGTCGATGAGCTTGTTGACCTTGAGGGCCCCTTCGAGGTCGAGCTCGACCTCGGTCGAGGCGACGAACTGGACCTCGGCGGAGTCGTAATCGATGCCGGCGGCCTGGAGGGCCTTGCGGACCTCGATGAGGTCGGAGGGATCGGATTCGACGACGAAGAGCTCGCCCTCGGCGGTAACGTCCTCGGCGCCCGCGTCGAGCACCGCTTCGGTGAGCGCGTCCTCATCGACGCCTTCTGCGGGGACCTCGATGACGCCCCGGCGCGAGAAGAGGTAGGAGACCGAACCGGGATCGGCGAGGGAGCCGCCGTGACGGGTGAAGCCGAGGCGGACGTCGGAGGCCGCGCGGTTGCGGTTGTCGGTGAGGCACTCGACGAGGAAGGCGACGCCGTTGGGCCCGTAGCCCTCGTACATGATCGTCTCATAGTTCGCGCCGCCGGCCTCGGCGCCCGAACCGCGCTTGACGGCGCGCGTGATGTTATCGGCGGGGACGGAGTTCTTCTTCGCCTTCTGGATCGCGTCGAAGAGGGTCGGGTTGCCCGCGGGGTCGCCACCGCCCGTGCGCGCGGCGACTTCGATGTTCTTGATGAGTCGCGCGAAGAGCTTGCCGCGCTTGGCGTCGATCGCGGCCTTCTTGTGCTTGGTGGTCGCCCACTTGGAGTGTCCCGACATCAGTGCTCCCTCTTGGGATGGATTGAATACCGGGCCATTCTACCGACCGCGAAAGCCCGCTTCGAGATGGGGGCGCTCGGCGTGGGACGAGGTGACGAATCACTCGAAGCGGGGAGCGACGAGCATCTCGACGCCGAGGCCCGCGCCCTCAAGGGCCTCGAGGGCGGACGGGTAGCGGATGACGAGCGCGCCCGCAGTCGGCATCCCCCGCGCGAGCAAGGCCTTCGCCTCCTCATCGCCGAGGAGGAGGCCCGCTTGCGAGATCGTCGGCTCGTGACCGACGACGAGCAGTGTCCCGGCGTCGAGTGCGCGCGCATCCGCGAGCAGTGAGTGGGCGCCTTCGAGGTAGAGCGCGGAGTGCGTGAGCGACTGCGAGACGCTGAGGGACCGGGCGATCCCCTCGAAGGTGCGCCGTGCGCGCAGCGCCGGGGAGACGAGGGCGAGATCGACGGCCCCTGAGACGGGGGCGAGCATCCTTCCGAGCTCGAGGGCGCGCATGGCCCCCGAGGGCGTCAGCTCGCGCAGTTCGTCGCGGGGCCCGCCGGGGCGGGCATCGGCGTGCCTAACGAGGATGAGGGTGCGCTGTTCCATGCGGGAACACTACAGTGCCGAAGGGAGGAGGAGGTCGACATGGCTTTGGCACGCGGACCCGAAGAGGGGGTGTGCGCGGCGCGGGAGTGCTCGCGACCGGCGACCCTGCGCATCGAGTGGTCGAACCCGAAGATCCCCTGGGCGGCCTCGAAGGTCTGGCTCTCATGCGCCGAGCATGAGGCCTTCCTCGCCGACTACATGCGCTACCGGGGCTTCCCCTTCGAGATCGCGCCGATCGGGGATGCTCAGGACTGAGGGCGCTCCCAGGCGTCCACCGGACGATCATTCCAGGTGCGCGCGCGGAGCGCGCCGATGAGGCGGCCCGGGTCCTCGGCGCCCAGATCGTCGGGCCACTCGCATACGACGGTGCCCGTGTTCCCCATGAAATGCGTCATCACCAGGTCGCCGGAGATGTTGTCGGCGAGCGTCGAGGCGAGCAGCCGCAGGAGCGCGCCGTGCGCCACGATCACTCCGACTCCCCCGGCATCGATCGCGCGCACGCGCCGGGCGACCTCGGCCACGACGGGGAGCGCGCGCGAGAGCGCCTCGCTCCCGGTCTCCCCGCCCCGCATCCTGAAGTCCTGATGCGCATGCGACCAGCGCCCCGTGCCCTCGACGTAGAGCGAATCCGAATGCGGATCCGCGTTCATCTCCACATCGCCCGAGCGCAGCTCACGGATCCCCGGGCGGATGAGCGGCGTGAGGCCGTACTTCGCGCACAGCGGCGCGCAGGTCTGGCGCGTCCTCGTCAAGGGGGAGACCGCCAGGACGAGGGGCGGGCCCGCGACCTCCCTCTCCCACCGCTCGGCGAGGCGCTCGGCCTGAGCGAGGCCATCGGGAGTGAGCGGCAGACCGGGCCTGCCCGTATCGAGGGCGTGCGCCCTGTTCGCGTAGGTCTCGCCGTGACGGACGAGGACAAGTTCCATTCGTTCCCTCAATCATTCCCAGAAGAGCCGGTCCATCACGGCCCGGCTCCGCCTCGCCGCCCTCATCCAGTCCTCCTCCAGATCGGCCTCGGAGCCGGCCCGGTAGCCGAGCACGCGGGCGAGCGGAATGAGCTCGCGCGCATCGCGCGGCAGGGCGTCGAGCTTGGCGCCCGACATCCTACCCGTCGTCAGGACGTTGCCCGCCCGGATCCGCGAGGCGAGACTCCACGCGGCGGACAGGACCTCGCCGTCCTCGGCGCTGATCGCGCCTCCCGCGACGAGGGCCTCCAGGGCCTCCATCGTCGAGGGCGAGCGGAATGCCGGATGATCGGAGGCCAGGCGGAGCTGGAGGAGTTGAACGACCCACTCGACGTCGCTGAGCCCTCCGGGGCCGAGCTTCACGTGGCGCGCGGGTTCGGCGCCCCGGGGGAGGCGCTCGCTCTCCATCCGCGCTTTGAGGAGGCGGATGTCCTTGAGCCCGGCTGCGCTGAGGGGCCCGGACCAGCGGAGAGCGTCGATCGCGTCCCCCGCGGATGCGAGGAGCTCGGCCGGTCCGGCGACGGGGCGGGCCCGCAGGAGCGCCTGGCGCTCCCAGGTCGAGGACCACTTCGAGTAGTAGTCCCTCAGCGAATCGACGGTCCGCGACATCGGCCCCGATCTGCCCTCGGGACGCAGATCGAGGTCGAGGGCGACGCTCATCTGCGAGGTCGTCCTGCCCAGGAGCGCCTTGACGCGGTTGACGATCCACGTCGCCGACTCCGCGGCCTCCGCGGCGCTCGCGCCCCCGGCCTCGGCGTGACAGGCGATGACGTCGGCGTCCGAGGCGTAGGAGGACTCCGATCCCCCGTAGCGGCCCATCGCGAAGAAGACGACGCGCGCCCTATCGGCCCCGTGGCGCGCCGCGTCCTCGCGCTGGGCGATGTCCAGCGCGCCGATGAGGGCAGCGTCCGTCGCCTGGGCGATCGCCTTCCTCGTCGGCGCGATCCCGATGAGCAGATCCGCCATCGCCGAACGGAGGAGTTCGCGCGAGCGCACGGCGCGCGTGCGGGCAGCCGCGTCCTCGGCATCCGGGTGCCTGCCGATGAGCGAATCGACTTCCTTGGCGAGCGCCCCGGGCGTCCGGGCTTCGAGGTCCGCGTCGGAGTCGAGCCAGGCGATCGCCTCGGGGGCGGTCGACAGCGCCTCGGCGATCCATCGCGAATTCGGGAGCATCCGGCACAGGCGCGAGGCCGCGACCCCCGAATCGCGCAGCAGCGCGAGGTACCAGTGCGAGTCGCCGATCTGCTCGGACAGCGTCCTGAAGGACAGCAGGCCGAGATCGGGATCGGCGCCGTCGGCGAGCCAGGAGATGAACACGGGGAGCAGATGGCGCTGGATGAGCGCACGCCTGCTCGTCCCCCGCGTGAGCGCCCCGATGTGCCCGAGCGCCCCGTTCGGGTCGATGTAGCCGATCGCGGCCAGCCTGGCGCGCGCGCCTTCTTCGTCCAGGGCCGCCTCATCCGGGCTCAGACCCGCGGTCGCGGTGATGATCGGGCGGTAGAAGACCTCCTCGTGCAACTCGCGCACCCTGGAGCGGACGCGCTCCAGTTCGCGCAGGAAGTCGTCCTGCGTCGCGAAGCGCGCCGGATCGATCGCCCGGCCGATGCTGCGCAGCTCCGCGGCGGAGGTGGGGACGAGGTGGGTCCTCCGCATCCTGGTCAGCTGGACCCTGTGCTCGACGGCCCGCAAGAAGCAGTAGTGGCCCCTGAGCTCGGCCGCATCGCTGCGGGCGACGTAGCCGCCAGCGCTCAGCGCGTCGATCGCCTCGACCGTCGAGGCGACCCGCAAGGACTCGTCGGTCCTGCCGTGGACGAGCTGAAGCAACTGGACCGTGAATTCCACGTCGCGCAGCCCGCCCCGGCCGAGTTTGAGCTCCCGATCGGCCTGATTGCGGGGAATGGAGTCCTCGACCCGGCGGCGCATGGCCCGCGCGTTCTCGACGAAGCCCTCGCGCCCCGCGGCCGACCACACGAACTCCGAAGCGGTCAGGGCGAATCGCCTGCCGAGCTCCGCATCCCCGGCGGCCGGGCGCGCCTTGAGCAGCGCCTGGAACTCCCAGTTCTGCGCCCACTTCCTCCAGTACTGGACGTAGGAGTCCAAGGTGCGCACGAGCACGCCGTTGCGGCCCTCGGGACGCAGATTCGCATCGACGGTCCACAGGGGCTGCTCGGCGCCCGCCCCCGAACACGCCTGGGCGGCGATCGCCGCCAAACGGGCCCCCAGTTCCACCGCCTCGCGCTCATCGACGCCCTCAGCGGGCTCCACGACGTAGACGACGTCCACATCCGACACGTAGTTGAGTTCGCGCGCCCCGGTCTTCCCCATCGCGATGACGGCCAGGCGCGCGCGCCCCTCGGGATCGATGTCCCTCCTGGCCAGGGCGAGCGCGGCCTCCAGGGCCGCATCGGCCAGATCCGAGAGCCTGCGGCCCACCGAGGGCACGTCCCCAACGGGATCCGGACTCGCGAGGTCGTCGGCGACGAGGTCGAGGAGGACCCTCCGGTAGGCCCGCCTCATGTCATCGGCGCTCGCCCGGGGCGCGGCGATCGGGAGATCCGCGCCCGGATCCGCTCCGAGCGACTCAAGAAGCGCGCGGCGGGCGGGCGGGGGCTCGACCCAGACGCCCTCGGCGCGCGAGGGGTCCGCGACGAGATGATCGCCCCACCACGGCGAAGCGCCGAGCACCCCGACCAGTCGGGCGAGCCGGTCCCCGCCCTCGTCGATGAGGCCGGACAGCACCCGCGGATCCGCCTCGGCCAATCGGAGCGCCGTCAGCGCGGCGAGATCCGGATCCGCGCAGCGGGCGCAGAGCCTCACCCACGCCTCGGGGTCGCCCGGGAGAGCGGCGAGGAAGGACTCGGCCCGAAGGGGGTCCAGGAACCCAGCTTGCCGCAGGCCCTTCGAGGTCACGGGCATCAGTAGACCTTGAGGAACTGGCGGATCTCCTGCGGAGTGATCTGGCGGCGGTACTCCAGCCACTCGTTCTCCTTGTTCCGCACGACGTAGTCGAAGACCTCCTCGCCGAGGGCCGCCGCGACGAGGTCGGATTCGCGCATGAGCCTCACCGCGGACGAGAGCGACGAGGGAAGGGCCTCGATGCCCAGGACCTGGCGCTCGCGGTCGGTGAGGTCCCAGACGTTGTCCTCCGCCTCGTCCATGAGCTCGAGGCGCCGTTCGATCCCGTCGAGTCCGGCCGCGATGAGGACCGCGAGGGCGAGGTAGGGGTTCGCCGCAGGATCGAGGGCCCGGTACTCGATGCGGGCCGCCCGCCGCTTGTCCGGCTTGTACACCGGAACGCGGATGAGCGCGGACCTGTTGTTGTGGCCCCAGCAGACGAAGGAGGGCGCCTCTCCCCCGCCCCACAGGCGCTTGTAGGAGTTCACGTGCTGGTTCGTGACCGCCGTGATCTCCCGCGCGTGCGCGAGCAGGCCCGCGATGAACCAGCGCCCCGTCCGCGACAGCTGGTACTCGCCCGACGGGTCGTAGAAGGCGTTCTCCTCGCCCTCGAAGAGGGACAGGTGCGTGTGCATCCCCGAACCCGGGTGGTCGATGAAGGGCTTGGGCATGAAGGTCGCGACCAGGTCCTCGCGGAGCGCGACCTCCTCGATGACCGTGCGCGCCGTCATGATGTTGTCCGCCGCGGTCACCGCATCGACCGCGCGCAGATCGATCTCGTTCTGCCCCGGCCCGCCCTCGTGATGGGAGAACTCGACGGGGATGCCCATGTCCTCGAGCATTCTCACGGCTCTGCGGCGGAAGTCGTTCGAATCGCCGCGCGCGACGTGATCGAAGTAGCCGGCGTTGTCGACGGGCACCATGCGGTCGACCGAGACCGGCGGCCGCAGGAGGTAGAACTCGATCTCCGGATGGACCATCACCGTGAAGCCCAGCCCCCTGGCGCGCGCCACGACCCGCTCCAGCACCGCCCGCGGATCCGAGTGGGCCTGCTGCCCGTCGGGCGTGTACACGTCGCAGAACATGCGGGCGACGGGATCGGCGGCGCCCCTCCACGGCAGGAGCTGGAAGGTCTGCGCGTCCGGCCGGAGCAGCATGTCGGACTCGTGCACGCGCGTGAGCCCCTCGATCGAGGAACCGTCGAAACCGATGCCCTCCGTGAAGGCGTCCTCGAGTTCGCCCGGGTCGATCGCCACGGACTTGAGGACGCCGGCGACGTCGGTGAACCACAGTCGAATGAAGCGGATGTCGCGCTGGGCGACTTCCCGCATCACCTGTTCCTGCTGACGGTCCATGTCTCCTCGTCTCCTCCTGGTCGCCTCGCCCGACGGGGCTCAGTCCTGCTTCGCGGCGCCGAAGCCCTTCGAAATCGAATCCAGTGCGGCGGTGAGCTCCGTCGGCACGACCCACACCTTCGAGGACTCGCCCTTGGCGAGCTCGGGCAGCATCTGGAGGTACTGGTAGCTCAACAGGTCCGGCGTCGGGTTGCCGTCGTGGATCGAGGCGAAGACCGTGGCGATCGCCTCCGCTTCGCCCCGCGCGCGGGTGACGGCGGCCTCCGCCTGGCCCTGGGCCCGCAGGATCGCCGATTCCTTCTCGCCCTCCGCCTGGAGGATCTGGGACTGGCGCACGCCCTCGGCGGTGAGGACGGCGGCGCGCTTGTCGCGTTCGGCGCGCAGCTGCTGCTCCATGGCCTGCTGGATCGAGGGCGGCGGATCGATCGCCTTGAGCTCGACGCGGTTGACGCGGATGCCCCAGCGGCCGGTCGCCTCGTCGAGGACGCCCCGCAGCTGGGTGTTGATGGAATCACGGCTGGTCAGGGTCTGCTCGAGGTCGAGGGAGCCGATGACGTTCCTCAGGGTCGTCACGGTGAGCTGCTCGATCGCCTGGATGAAATTGGCGATCTCATAGGTCGCGTGCATCGGGTCGGTCACCTGGTAGTAGATGACCGAATCGATCGAGACGACGACGTTGTCGGCGGTGATGACCGGCTGGGGCGGGAAGCTCGTCACCTGCTCGCGCAGATCGACGCGCGAAGCGATGCGATCGACGAAGGGCACGAGGACGTGGAAGCCCCCGTACATGACGGTGTGGAACTTGCCGAGGCGCTCGATGACGAGGGCCCGGGACTGCGGGACGATCTGGATCGCCCGTCCGAGGGCGAATGCGACGAGGAGAACGAGGAGGATCAGGACGATCCATCCTCCGAAGATCTGCGGGAGCTCGGTCACGGGTGTATTCCTTTCGATGGTTCGGAACCGTCATCTGAGGCTTCGACGAGCGCCGTGGCCCCGTCGATCGCGAGGACGCGGACCTGCGCGCCCTCGGCGAGGGGCGGGCCCTCGGTGCGGGCCGACCAGACCTCGCCCTCGAGCCTGATGCGCCCGTCGTGCGCATCGGTCTCGGCGAGGACGACCGCCCGGGCGCCGACGAGGGCGTGGACGTTGGTCCTCACGTCCGGCGTCGAGGCGGCCAGGCGCGCCTTGATCCACGGCCGCCCCAGGAGGAGGCCGAGGACGGCGACGAGGGAGAATACCGCGACCTCGACCGCGAATCCCGCCCCGAGGGCGCTCGCGGCGCCCCCTCCGAGCGCGCCCAGCGCGAGCATGAGGAAGACGAAGTCGACCGTGCCGACCTCGATGATGCCGAGGACGACGGCCCCGGCGAGCCACCACATCGCGTGTCCCATGGCGTTCCCTCCCTATCGGGCCCGTGCGGCGCCCCGCGCCCACCAGCGGCCCGAATCACCACGGCCCGCCAGGAGCGGCAATCCGTATGCGGCCGAGAGGTCGACGCCGTTGATCGCCCGGTCGATCGGACCGGCGCTCAGGATCGATCCCCCGGACATGAGGGCCGCGTGGGTGACGCCTGCCGGGATCTCCTCGACCTGATGAGTGATGAGGACCAGTTGGGGCGCGTCGGGCGCGGCGATGATCTCCTCGAGGGCGCCGACGAGCAGCTCGCG
This sequence comes from Schaalia sp., assembly GCF_050312375.1. Classification (NCBI taxonomy): domain Bacteria; kingdom Bacillati; phylum Actinomycetota; class Actinomycetes; order Actinomycetales; family Actinomycetaceae; genus Schaalia; species Schaalia sp. The sequence goes on along the minus strand of NZ_JBNOYB010000105.1, from coordinate 73,154 downwards.
CGCCCCCAGGTCGAGTCCGGCGGTGGGCTCGTCGAGGATGAGGACCTCGGGATCGGGCATGAGCGAGCGCGCGAGGAGCACCCTCTGGGCCTCCCCCTCCGAGAGGGTGGAGAATTCGCGGTCCGCCAGGCGGGCGACCCCGAAGGCCGAGAGAAGGTCCTCACAGCGCGCGTCGTCGAGCGCCTCGTACTGCTCGTCCCGATGCACCGTGACGCCCCACGCCCCCGTGCGCACGAGGTCGCGCACCGTGCTCCCGGGCCGGATCGAGGGGGCCGAGGACTTCGACACGAGGGCGACGCGGGTCGCCAGTTCGGCCGGACGGATGCGCACGACGTCCTCGCCGAGCAGGGTCGCGGTCCCCGAGGTGAGGCGCAGACGCCCCGAAACGGCGCGCGCGAGGCTCGTCTTCCCCGCGCCGTTGGGCCCCAGGACCACCCAGTGCTGCGCGGGCGCCGTCGTCCAGGAGACGCCGTCGAGGATCGGGTGCCCCCTGCGGGCGACCACCGCGGCGTCGAGTGAGAGTACAGAGCTCATGCCCCAACCCTACCTGCGAGATCCGCCCGGGTCATTCGGTACCCAGGAGTTCGCCGTAGAGGGCGGCGGTCGCATCGCCGATGGCCTCCCACGAGAAGAGGTCACGGGCCCTGGCCAGTCCCGCCGCGCCCATCCGCGCCGCCAGCTCGGCGTCGTCCAGGACCGCCGTGAGCCTTTCGGCCATGTCCTCTTCGAATCGCCGGGGATCGAGCGGGGTCCCCGTCCCGTCATCGAGCTGGTCGATCGGAACGAGGTAGCCGGTCTGCCCGTCGACGATCACATCGGGGATGCCCCCGGTGGCCGTTCCGACGACCGGCAGCCCCAGGGCCATCGCCTCGAGGTTGACGATCCCGAGGGGCTCGTAGACCGAGGGGGTGATGAAGACGGTCGCCGCATCGAGGATGGCCGCGACCTCCGGCTGGGGCAGCATCTCGGTGATGAGGACGACGCCCGCTCGGCCTCGGCGGAGCTCGCTCACGAGCCCCTCGACCTCGGCGGCGATCTCGGGCGTATCGGGGGCGCCAACGCACAGGACGATCTGGACGTCGTCGGGAAGGAGGCGGGCGGCGCGCAGGAAGTGCGGGAGCCCCTTCTGCCGGGTGATCCGCCCGATGAAGACGACCGTGCGCCGCCGCGGATCGATCCCGTGCTCCTTCAGGACGCGCTCCTGGCGTTCGAGCTCCTCCTGGGTCCGCGGGGCCCTCCACTTCTCGAGATCGATGCCGTTGTGGATCACTCGGACGCGTTCGGGGTCGATCGCCGGGTAGCAGCGGAGGATGTCGTCGCGCATCCCCTTCGACACCGCGACGATCGCGGTGGCCGCCTCGTAGGCGGTGCGCTCCACGAAGGAGGAGACCCGGTAGCCCCCGCCGAGCTGCTCGGCCTTCCACGGCCGCAGGGGCTCGAGGGAATGGGCGGAGATCACGTGCGGAACGTCATTGAGGAGGGCCGAGAGGTGACCCGCGAAGTTCGCGTACCAGGTGTGGGAGTGCACGAGGTCGGCGCCCGAGGTCGCATCCGCGATCGCGAGGTCGACGCCGAGGGTCTTGAGGGCGGGATTCGCGCCCGCGAGCTCCGCGAGATCGGCGTGCCCGGTCACGCCCGGGTCCGCTCCGGGCCCCCCGTCGACCCGGGGGCCGTCGAATGCGTGGACGCGCAGGTCGGCGACCCTGTCCCTCAGGACTTTGGCGAGCTCGAGGACGTGGACACCGGCTCCTCCGTAGACGTGCGGAGGATATTCACGGGTGAGGAGGTCGACGCGCATGGGTTTCCTTCCGAGCGACCGGCATATGCGCTCCAAGCGTACCAAGCCGTGACTGAGGTCACGCACGAGCGGGGCCCGGAGCGCCCCCTCATCCCGCCCCGCGGTCTATGATCGGCGCCACACCCGCGGAACTCCTGCGCGCCGGGACCATTGCCGCATAGTCTGTGCTCATGGCCAAGAATCACGTGCTCGCTATCGTTCTCGCCGGCGGAGAGGGCAAGCGGCTCATGCCGCTCACCGATGACCGCGCGAAGCCCGCCGTTCCCTTCGGCGGTCATTTCCGGCTCATCGATTTCGCCCTGTCGAACATCGTGAATTCCGGATACCTCAAGGTCGTCGTCCTCACCCAGTACAAGTCGCACTCGCTCGACCGCCACGTGACGAAGACCTGGTACACGTCCCCCCTCCTGGGCAACTTCATCGCGCCGGTGCCGGCCCAGCAGCGGCGCGGCCCCCATTGGTACCTCGGCAGCGCGGACGCGATCTACCAGTCGCTCAACATCGTCGACGATGAGCAGCCCGACTACATCGTCATCATCGGCGCGGACAACATCTACCGGATGGACTTCTCGCAGATGGTCCAGCACCACATCGATTCCGGCCTGCCCGCCACCGTCGCGGGGATCCGCCAGCCCATCGAGATCGCCTCCGCCCTCGGCGTGATCGACGCCCGGGACGGAGTCATCAAGGAGTTCCTCGAGAAGCCGGAGGCGCCGGAGGGCCTGCCCGACGACCCGACGAAGGTCCTCGCATCGATGGGCAACTACGTCTTCACGACGAAGGACCTCATCGCGGCGCTCCGCGAGGACGCGCACAACCCCGACTCCAAGCACGACATGGGCGGTAACATCGTGCCCTGGTTCGTTGAACGGGGCGAATGCGGCGTCTACGACTTCAAGGACAACGACGTGCCGGGATCGACCGATCGGGATCGGAACTACTGGCGCGACGTCGGCACCCTCGACGCCTATTACGACGCCAATATGGATCTCATCTCGGTCCACCCGGTGTTCAACCTGTACAACCGCGAGTGGCCGACGATGACGATGATCGACGGCTCCCTGCCCCCCGCCAAGTTCGTCTACGGCGATGAGCACTCCCGGATGGGCCACGCGGTCGATTCCTTCGTCTCCCCGGGCGTCATCGTCTCGGGCGGCGAGGTCTACCACTCGATCGTCTCGCCGAACTGCTACGTCCATTCGTGGGCGCAGGTGACCGACTCGGTGCTCATGCACGGCTGCCGCATCGGGCGCCATGCGGTCGTCGCCAAGGCCATCCTCGACAAGAACGTCCTCGTCGAGGAGGGCGCCGCGATCGGCGTGGACTTGGAGTACGACCGCCAGCGCGGATTCACCGTCACCGAGTCGGGCATCACGATCGTTCCCAAGGGCACGGTCGTCAGCCGGTGAAGGAGGTTTCCGAACTCCTCGTCCCGACCGCCGCTTCACTCGGCAGGAGCGCCGCCTCCCCTCCGCCGCGCCTCGTCGTGACGGATGTCGATTCGACGCTCATCGCCGAGGAGGTGATCGAAGAGCTCGCCGCCCGGGCCGGAACCCGTGAACGCGTCGCCCGGATCACCGCGAGGGCGATGAACGGCGAGATCGACTTCGCCGATTCCCTTCGCGAACGCGTCGCCACGCTCGCCGGCGTTCCGCAGAGCGTCTTCGCGCAGGTCCTCGATGAGGTGCATCCCACCGAGGGCGCCCAGGAGCTCATCGATGCCGTGCACGCCCACGGCGGGGCCTTCGGCGTCGTGTCCGGGGGCTTCGAGGAGGTCGTCGCGCCCCTCGCCCGGCGGATGCGGATCGATCATTTCCTCGCCAACCGCCTCGAGATCAGCGCGGGCCGCCTCACCGGCCGGATCCTGGGCGAGATCGTGACGGCGGAGGCGAAGGTGCGGGCGCTCGAGGAGTGGGCGCGCCTCCATGACGCCGACCTCGCCCTGACCGTTGCCATCGGGGACGGGGCCAATGACATCGCGATGATGCGGACGGCCGGTATCGGCATCGCGTTCTGCGCCAAGCCCGCGGTTCGCGAAGCGGTCCAGCACGCCCTCGATCTGCGCCGACTCGATGTCCTCATCGGCCCCCTCGGTTTGGACTGAGGAGGCGACCTCCTTCAGTACTCCCGCTCGACGATGCGCGTCACGCCGCCGTCCCAGCCTGCGAGCCACTGGCGGGCGAGGACGACCAGCCTGCGCGGGTAGACCTCCAGATCCGGGTCCTTCATCGCCTCTTCGAGCTCATCGAGGCCCCACCAGCGCTGCTCATCGATGACGTCCTTCTCGAGCTCGGTCCAGCCCCGGGCGCTGAGCGCGACCGAGGTCGTTCGGGCGAGGAAGAACCACTCGTCCTGTCTGGCCGTGACGGCGAGGAAGTCGAACTCGGCGCTCCTGTAGGCGACGGGGCCCTCGAGGAGCTCCGAGGCGACACGGATGCCCGTTTCCTCCTCCAGCTCCCTCACCGCGGCCTGGCGGGGCCCCTCCCCCGGCATGATCCCGCCTCCGATCGTGAACCACCATGAACGGCCCGGTTGATCCGCGTCGTGCCCGCGGGCCAGGAGCAATCTGTCCGCCCCGTCGAAGAGGAGGACGCGCGCGGCCTCCCGGTGCGGGTAGCCCTCCGCGTCGAGCGGCCATTCGTCACCGAGGGGGCTCGTCATCGCGTCCCTCCGCCCGCGACGAGGGCGAGGAACTCCGCCCGCTTCGAGGCCGCGGAGGCGAGGAGCTCCCGGTCCTTCGCGATTCGCGCCGTCTGGGGGCCGCGCCGGTTCATGATCGCGGCATCGAGTCCGAGGGCGGCCAGTGCGACGAGAAACTCCTCGAGGGCGCGGGTCGCGCGCGGGCCCCCGGCCTTGGCCCAGGCCCGCGCCGCCTTCTTCGCCGCAGCGTCTGTGACCAGATCGATCTCCCCGGGGAGGATCCAGCCCGTGCGGGCGTAGGGCCCCAAACCGATGCGGATGGACCGGGCGTCGAGTCGGGACAGGCGCAGGAGGAATGCGAGCCACGCGGTGAAGAGGGGCACCTCGATCATGAGATAGGCGAGGAACCATTCGGAGGTCGGCAATCCGGCGAGGAGGTTCCACAGCGCGTGCAGGAGGACCGCGCCGAGCCATCCGGAGGCGCTCACGGCGAGGCGCCCGAGGGCCGTGCCGGCGTGAAGCAGCGCCCAGGCGAGCGCCATTCCCGTGATCGAGGTCGCCATCGGATGCACGAAGGGGCTGAAGGCCCCTCGAAGGATGAAGGTGACCGTCAGAGAAGTCATGGACTCCTGGGAGGCCGCGATGAAGTACTGCATGTTCTCGATGAAGGCGAAGCCCGCGCCCGCGAATCCGGCGTAGACGGCGCCGTCGAGCACCGAGTGGATCGTCTCCCTCCTCATGAGGACGATGAGGAGCACGCCGAGGCCCTTCGCGCTCTCCTCGACGATCGGCGCCACTGCGACGGTGGTGAAGCGCATCGCCGTATCAGCATCGGCGAGGGCCGCTTCGGCCGAGAAGAGGAAGACGGTATTGACCACCGAGGAGAAGACGACGGCGAGACCGGCTCCCCAGATGAACGCCGTCGCCTTCGTCCAGAAGGGTTCCGGCTCCCATCGGTCGATCCGCGTCAGGACGGAGATGACGATCATGAGGGGAACGAGGGCGTAGACGGCGACGTGGAGCGTCGTGGTGCAGCCGGCCAGCCCGAGGTAGCCGAGGATCGACAGTCCGATCGCGAATGCGCCGATGACGCTCACGACGATTTCGAAGGCGCCCGTCCGCTTGCGAGGGGCGGGGGGAATGCTCCAGCTCGGCGTCGGGGCGCCCGGCGCCGGCATCGGGTGGCTGAAACTCAGGATCTCTCCCGTTCCGCGCCGGGATCGGCGCTTTCCCGCTCCCGCCGGGATGCTTCGGCGGCGGTGAAGACGATTCTTTGCACGACGGTGATGAAGGATCCGAGGGCGACCCACCCGAGTCCGACGGTGAGCCACCACTCGCCCCATCCCCAGTCGGCGAGCAGCCCTCCGAGGAGGGCCGCGATGAGACGATCGGTCCGCTCCGCGATTCCGAGCTTCGCCTCGATGCCGATCGATTCGGCGCGCGCCCTGGCGTAGGGCACTGTGCCCGCTCCGACGATCGCGGCCAGTCCGGCCACGATCGCCCACGTCCGGGCCGCGCCCTCGGGGAAGGAGAAGATCGCCCAGGCGGTGAGGGAGGCGAAGACGGCGCCATCGGACAGGCGGTCGAGGGTCGAATCGAGGAAGGCTCCGAAGCGGGATCCGCCCGTGGTCATGCGCGCGAGGGTGCCGTCGAGCGAGTCCCCGAAGAGCACGATGCCGAGGAGCAGGGCGCCCTGCCACACGTGCCCGAAGGGCAGGGTCGAGATCGCGATCACCACCGAGGCGAGGGTGGCGACGATCGTCACTTGATTCGGGGTGACCCCCGCGCGCGCCAGAAGCCGGGCGAGCGGTGTGAAGATCGCCTTCGTCAGCGAGCGGCCGTGGTTGCCGAGCACCAGTCCTCCTCCGACCATGCGGCGGCCAGCATCCGCCGGGCGTCATCGAGCAGCTGCGGGACCGCCTTCACGCGCGCGATGATCGGGAGGAAATTCGCATCCCCCAGCCATCTCGGCACGACGTGCTGGTGGAGGTGGGCGGCGATGCCCGCACCGGCGACCTCGCCCTGATTCATCCCGATGTTGAATCCCCCCGGCCCGCTCACCCTCCGGATGACCCTCATCGCCTTCGCCGTGAGTTCGCCGAACTCGACGCGCTCCTCGTGCTCGAGTTCCGTGTAGTCGGCGATGTGGCGGTAGGGGCAGACGAGAAGGTGCCCGGAGTTGTAGGGGAAGAGGTTCATGAGGACGAAGCAGCTGAGGCCCCGGTGGACGATGAGGCCCTCCTCGTCCGTCTTCCCGGGCGCGGCGCAGAAGGGGCAGGCCGCGTCCGTCGCGTCGGCGGGCTTGCCCTCTCCTTGGATGTAGGCCATCCGATAGGGCGTCCAGAAGCGACCGAAGGCGTCGGGAACCCCCGCCAGCGAGCGGGAGTCCTCGACCGGCAGGGGTTCCCCGGTCATCTCAGGCCTCGGTCTCGAAGAGGTCGGAGTTCGAGCGTGCCCGCACGTGGCCGACGATGCGGGCGACGGCCTCGTCGACCGGCACTCCGTTGTCCTGCGAGCCGTCGCGGAAGCGGAAGGAGACCGCACCCGCCTCGACGTCCTCGCCGCCGGCGATGAGGGTGAAGGGGACCTTCTCCTTCGAGGCGTTGCGGATCTTCTTGCCGAAGCGGTCGTCGGAGTGATCGACCTCGACGCGGATGCCCTCGGCCCGCAGCTTCGCCGCGACCTCGTCGACGTAGGAGTCGAAGGCCTCGGCCACGGGCACGAGCTTGACCTGGACGGGGGCGAGCCATGCGGGGAATGCGCCCGCGTAGTGCTCGGTGAGCACCCCGATGAAGCGCTCGATGGAGCCAAACTTCGCCGAGTGGATCATCACGGGCTCCTGGTGGGAGCCGTCAGGGGCCGTGTAGGACAGCCCGAAGCGCGCGGGCTGGTTGAAGTCGTACTGGATCGTCGACATCTGCCAGGTGCGGCCGATGGCGTCCTTCGCCTGGATCGAGATCTTCGGCCCGTAGAAGGCGGCGCCACCCGGATCGAGCACGCATTCGAGTCCGGATTCCTCGGCGCATCGGCGCAGGATCGCGGTCGCCTGCTCCCACTGCTCGTCCGAACCGATGAACTTGTCCTTCTTCTTGCCGTCCTCATCGCGGGTGGACAGCTCGAGGTAGAAGTCCTCCAGGCCGAAGTCCTTCAGGAGCGTGAGGATGAAACCGAGGAGGTGGGTGATCTCATCGGCCGCCTGCTCGGGCATCACGTAGCTGTGAGAATCGTCCTGCGTGATCGAGCGCACACGCGTGAGGCCCTGGAGGACACCGGACTTCTCATTGCGGTAGACCGTGCCGAACTCGAAGAGGCGCAGCGGCAGCTCACGGTACGAGCGCCCGCGCGAACGGAAGATGAGGTTGTGCATCGGGCAGTTCATGGCCTTGAGGTAGTACTGCTGCCCGTCGTCGTCCATCGGGGGGAACATGCCGTCCGCGTAGTAGGGCAAGTGCCCCGAGGTGTGGAAGAGGTCCTCCTTCGAGATGTGGGGCGTCCCCACGTACTGGAAGCCGTTGGCGATGTGGGCCTGGCGGACGTAGTCCTCCATGACCCGCTTGAGGACGCCGCCCTTGGGGTGGAAGACGGGCAGGCCCGCGCCGAGCTCCTCCGGGAAGGAGAAGAGGTCGAGTTCGGCGCCGAGACGACGGTGGTCGCGGCGCTCCGCCTCCTTGATCCGCTCCTGGTAGGCGACGAGGTCCTCCTTCGACTTCCACGCGGTGCCGTAGATGCGCTGGAGCTGGTCGTTCGCCTGGTCGCCCTTCCAGTAGGCGGCCGAAGACTTCGTGAGGGCGAAGCCGTTGCCGATGAGGCGTGTCGAGGGCAGGTGCGGACCGCGGCACAGATCCGACCATGCGACCGAACCGTCCCGCCGGACGTTGTCGTACATGGTGAGCTCGCCGGCGCCGACTTCGACGCTCGCGCTCTCGTCGCCCTTGCCCTTGGTCGTGACGAGCTCGAGCTTGTAGGGCTGCTCGGCGAGTTCGACGCGCGCCTCGTCCTCGGAGATGACGCGGCGGCGGAAGGCCTGGCCCTCCTTGACGATGCGCTTCATCCTCTTCTCGAGTTCGCGCAGCAGCTCGGGGGTGACGGCGTCGATATTGCCGAAGTCGTAGTAGAAGCCGTCGGTGATGAAGGGGCCGATCCCAAGGTCCACCTCGGGGAAGAGGTCCTGAACGGCCTGGGCGAGCACGTGGGTCGTCGAGTGGCGCAGGATATCGAGTCCCGCCGGGGAATCCAGGGTGATCGCCTCGACCGAGGTTCCGGCGACGAGGGCGGAGTCGAGATCCTTCGGCGCACCGTCGACCGACAGGGCGACGACCTCGTTCCTCCCCTCGTACCACGTCGTGCCGGTGGTGCCTGCCGGGACGGTCTGAGATTCTCCGTCGATGACGAGCTCAATCACGGGCACGATGGTCCTCCTCGAAGGGGTCGGATTCTATTGCTCCATGAGTCTACTCGCCTCGGGCGCGTTCTCCGCGCCGCGCGTTCACGGGGCGTGCGCACAACGAAGAATCCCGGAACCGCGAAGGTTCCGGGATCATTCCGTGGGCGATACTGGGATCGAACCAGTGACCTCTTCCGTGTGAAGGAAGCGCGCTACCCCTGCGCCAATCGCCCGAGGTGGGTACGGGATTCGAACCCGTGTATACGGCTTTGCAGGCCGCTGCCTCGCCTCTCGGCCAACCCACCAGGTGCCCGTCGCACACGCGACGCGCAGCGGCGGGACTACGAGCGGATGACGGGACTCGAACCCGCGACCCTCACCTTGGCAAGGTGATGCTCTACCAACTGAGCCACATCCGCGAATGATCGCCAAGCGACCTGGGACATCCGTCCCGTCGAGTCCGATGGAATCGGAACGACCGTGGGCGATACTGGGATCGAACCAGTGACCTCTTCCGTGTCAGGGAAGCGCGCTCCCGCTGCGCCAATCGCCCGAGCGGATGACGGGACTCGAACCCGCGACCCTCACCTTGGCAAGGTGATGCTCTACCAACTGAGCCACATCCGCGTGTCGCCTTCGCCCCGAGGGGCTCGCTGCGAACAGGGAAGACATTAGCAGCCCCGAAGACGATTTGGGAAATCGAAGCGGCGTAACACGGATCACAAGCGTGTATTTCCGCTGGATTCCGCCGTTTTCCGCGTCAACGCCTAGCGACGGAGGGAGCGCACGAGCCGCCGCGCCCTCGACACGCTCGAATACAACCAGGGGCGCACCACGATCTCCCGAGCGGCCGGGACCTCCTTGATCTCAGGGGAGAACTTCGTCTTGAAGGTGTTGAGGCTCATGAGGCCCGGCGCGACATCGGATCCGATGCCCATCAGGTCGACCTGCTCCACGCCCGCCAGGGCGAGCTCGGCGCAGAAGAAGAGGAGGAGCCGATCGGCGACGAGGCGCCGCGAAACCGCGGACTTCGACGCGGCGTAGAAGTACCAGCCGCGGGCGCCGGAGATCGTGACGATCGCCCAGCACACGAGCTCCCCCTCGATGCGCCCCGCGTACACGCGCGCCCGATTCGGCCCGAGGATGCGGATCATCCGTTCATAGGTCGCCTTCGGCCAGGGCGAGAAGCCGTCCCGTTCAGCCGTCTCGCGCATCACCGCGTGATACTCCTCGAAGTCCTCCCGCGCGCGCTCGGTCTCATCGGCGCAGACGAGTCCGGATTCCCGGATGGACTTGCGGACGTCCCGACGGCCGCGCGACTTGAATCGCGAGAGGATCTCCTCCGCCGCCGCGTCGTGCTCGAGATCCCGCGAGGAGATCGAGGTGTCGACCACGACCGTGCGGTCGTAGGTGATCATCGAAGCGGGCAGGATCGTGGCCTCCGCGGGGAAGCGGAGATCGAGTCGGATGTGGGTCGCCCCGGCGTCGATGATCTTCATGTCGTTGACGAGGGCGTCCACGAGCTCGCGCTCCTCCTCGGCGGAGGGATCGCCCAACCAGACCGGGCCGTGCCTGAGCCACACGAAATGCGTGCCGTGATCGTTGATCCGCGTCGCACGGAAGACGGCGCGAGGACATTCGGCCGAGTCCTCGACGACGAAGACCCCGAGCGCCTGGCGATCCTCATCGCTCTCCTCGAACTCCGCCCACTCGGCGGTCTGCTCGATCGGAGGATCGATGGCGGCCCCCGCCGTCAGCGCATCGAATTCCTCGCGAGAACCTCGGCGCAGGATCCATCGCGATCGCGTCATCGTCATCTCCCCAAAAAGTGTGCACGGCGTGCGTGTGAACAGGCTCGACAGTCAGTCACGAGTATGCACCCTCGATTCACGCCTGTCTTACTCTGCGCCCATCCTCGTCCCCGACGGCGCGCCTCGGGGATTCGGCGCCCGCGCGCCCCTAGCCTGAGCATGTGGACTCACGAGCAATTCCCGAGGCGTTTCGCCTGGCGCTGCTCGGTCTGCGCGAAGCGAGCGGACGCACTGATGTCGAATTCGAAGAAGTCCCGCCCCCGCGAGGCCTGGCGCCCCTGACCGCCGCCCTCGCGATGCGCACCCTCGCAGAGGAATTCGGTGAACCGGCTGCGACCGGCCGTTTCGTCGTTCTTCACGACCCCGGGGGCCAACCCGGCTGGAACGGCGACTTCCGGATCGTCGCCCAGATCCGCAGCCACATCGACCCGGAGATGGGCACCGACCCGCTGCTCGCGGAGGCCCTCTGGGGATGGGCGGACGAGTGCCTCTTCCAAGCGGGGGCCGGATATCACGATCTCGCCGGCACGGTGACGCGGGAGCTGTCGGAGGCCTTCGGCGGCCTCGAGCTCAAGGGCTCGACCCTCAACGTCGAGATCCGCGCCTCCTGGACCCCGTCCCCGCCCGATCTCGCTCCGCACCTGAGTGCCTGGACCGACTTGATGACCCGGACGGCGGGCGTCGCCGCCAGTCGATTCCTCGAAGGAGTGTGAGGCGTGCGCATCGTCAACGCCGCCGGTCTTCCCGCCGGAGACACCGAGAACCCCGAACTCATCGCTTCTCCGCGCGAGGGGATCCCCGAGGTGATCGATACGCTCCAGGGGCTGGAGGAGGCCGCGCGCGCCCTCGAGAAGGGGACGACTCCGGTCGCCCTCGATGTCGAACGCGCGCAGGGATTCCGATACGGGAACGACCCCTATCTCGTCCAGATCCGCAGGGAGGGCGTCGGGACCTTCCTCATCGACACGGCCGCGCTCCCCGACCTCTCGGGGCTCACCGCGGGCGTCGCGGACATCTGGATCCTTCACGATGCGGCCCAGGATCTGCCCAATCTCCGCCAGTGCGGGCTTTCGCCCGCGACGCTCTTCGACACGGAGATCGCGGCCAGGCTCCTCGGTTTCGAGCGTTTCGGCCTCGCGGCCGTGTGCGAGCAGGTGCTCGGCCTCGGCCTCGTCAAGGACCACCAGGCCTCCGATTGGTCCGTGCGGCCGCTCCCGAAGGACTGGCTGCGCTATGCGGCTCTCGACGTCGAACTGCTGAGCGAGCTCTACCGCCGGCTCGCGCTCGCCCTCGATGAGGCCGGACGCTGGGAGTGGGCGCTCGAGGAGAACGCCCACCTCGTCTCGGCGCCGGAAGCGCCCGCGAAGACCGAGCGCTGGCGTTCACTGCCCGGCGCGGGCAAGATCCGTTCCCAGCGCGAGCTCGCCGTCCTCAAGGGCCTGTGGGAGGTGCGCGAAGACATCGCCCGGCGGATCGACATCGCCCCGGGGCGCCTCGTGCGCAACGCGGCCCTTGTGAAGGCCGCGATGAATCCCCCTCGCAACCGACGCGCCCTGCAGGCGATCTCCGAGTTCCGCTCCCCCGTCGCGCGCCAGCACGGCGACGAGTGGATGCGGGCGATCGTCAGCGCCCTCCACCTCAATGAGGACGAATTGCCCGCACTGCGTCCCCCGAGGACTCCGGGCGCCATCCCCGAACCGCGGTTCTGGGCGCGCATCGACCCCGAGGCCGCGGCCCGGCTGGCCGCGGTCCGCTCGGCCATGCACGCCCTCTCCGAACGCGTCGGCATCGCCCCCGAAGTCATTCTGGAACCGCGGATCCAGCGCTATCTCGCCTGGGCCCCCCTCGACCCCTCCCGTCCTTCGGGCGATGAGGTCGAGGAGCGCATGTACGACAAGGGCGCCCGGGACTGGCAGATGGATCTGAGCCTCGATCCGATCGCGGACGCGCTCGAAGACTGAGGCCCGCGCCCCGGCGTTCCGGGGCATCCGCCCCGGGCGAGTCCGGCCGCCCGAAGCCCGACGCCCCTTCCGAGGCCCCCTCGAAGCCCCTCCGGGCCGGCGTCAGCGCGAAGCGGACCCCGCGCACGCCTCGAGGATGCGGGCCTCGATGCCCGTCGCGTCGAGACCCAGGTCGGACAGGATCTCGGGCCGTTCGCCGTGTGCGAGGAAGGCCTTGGGCACGCCCGCGCACAGGACTCGCTTGCCCTGGTCCACCAGGAGTTCCCTCACGGCCCAGCCGAAGCCCCCGTCGACGATCCCGTCCTCCACGGTGAGGACGACCCCGGCTCCGGCGGCGAGATCCGCCAAGCCCGCCTTCACCGGGAGCAAGCGGACCGGGTCGACGACCCGGACCTTCACCCCGCGGGACTCGAGGGCGCGGGCGGCCTCCAGGCACTCCGGGACGAGGGAGCCGCTCGCGACGAGCAGCGCATCCGCATCGGACTCATCGCATTCGAAGACGACGTCGACACCGGAGACGCTGCGGAGCCGGGGCACGGGTTCAGGAAGGGCGCCCTTGCGGTAGCGCAGCACGGTCGGGCGGTCCTCGATCGCGACGGCCCGTCGGAGGCATTCGCGCAGAGTGGACTCATCGCGGGGGGCGAAGAGCTCGAGGCCCGGCACGATCTGGCACATGGCGATGTCCCAGACCCCGTTGTGGGAGGCACCGTCGGCGCCGGTGATGCCTGCTCGGTCGAGCACGAGCGTCACCCCCGCCCGGTGGAGCGCCGCATCCATGAGCAGCTGGTCGAAGGCGCGGTTGAGGAAGGTCGCGTAGAGGGCGATGACGGGATGCGCGCCCTCGTAGGCCATGCCCGCGGCCGAGGCGAGCGCCTCCTGCTCGGCGATGCCGACATCGATGACGCGCGCGGGGAACTCCTCCTTCAGCAGGGCCAGGCCGACCGGTTCCATCATCGCCGCGGTCACGCCGACGATCTTCGGGTTCTCCCGCGCGAGAGCGGTGATCTCCTCGGCGAAGACGCTCGTCCATCCGAAGCGCTCGGGAACCACGGGCAGTCCGGTCTCCGGATGGATCGGGCCGACCGCATGGAGGCGATCGGCGGTGTTCTCCTCGGCGGGCACGTAGCCCCTGCCCTTCTGCGTGATCGCATGGACGAGGACGGGCTGGTCGAGCCCCGACGCCAGCCTGAGGACGTCCTCGAGGGCGACGATGTCGTGGCCGTCGACCGGGCCGAGGTACTTCAAGCCCAGATCCTCGAACATCACTTGGGGGACGAACACGTCCTTGAGACCGGCCTTGAGGCCGTGGAGCGCGTCAAAAGCCGCGCGCCCGGGCTCGCCCATCGCAAGCAGGCGCCGCTTCCCCCAGGCGAGCGCCCTCTCATAGCCCTCGGAGGTGCGAATCGCGTCGAGATGGTGCGCGAGACCGCCGATCGTCGGCGCGTACGAGCGCCCGTTGTCATTGATAACGACCATGACGCGGCGGTTCTTCGATGCGGCGATGCGATTGAGCGCCTCCCAGGCCATGCCGCCGGTGAGCGCGCCGTCGCCGATGATCGCCACGGTCCACGAGTCGTCGCCCTGACGGCGCTTCTCCCAAGAGATCCCGTCCGCCCAGGCGATCGATGCCGAGGCGTGCGAGGATTCCACGACGTCGTGGATGCTCTCCGCGCGCGAGGGGTAGCCGGAGAGGCCTCCGCGTGAGCGCAGCCGGGAGAAGTCCTTGCGCCCCGTGAGGAGCTTGTGCACGTAGGCCTGATGCCCCGTGTCGAAGATGAGCGTGTCCCGGGGGGAGTCGAAGACTCGATGAAGCGCGATCGTCAACTCGACGACGCCGAGGTTCGGCCCGAGATGCCCCCCGGTCTTCGAGACCGATTCGATGAGGAATCCGCGGATCTCGTGGGACAGATCGACGAGTTCGGAGGGCGTGAGCTCATGAAGATCCGAGGGCGCGTCGATTCTTCCCAGGAGGGACGATGCCGGATCAGATGACTGCATGGCTCAAGAGTCTAATGGCCCTGAGCGCGGACTGCGGCTCCCGGGGCCCGCGCGCACGGCCGACGCCTCGGACTAGGATGTGGATCACGTGTCGTCCGACCGATTCGAATCGTCCTCCAGGAGGAAGCATGTCAGTGACCGTCGCGCCCTATGGCGAATGGACATCCCCCATCACCGGAGAATCCTTCACCGCGCGGAGCGTCACGCTGTCGCAGGTGCGCGTCGACGGCCCCGACACCTACTGGGTCGAGGGGCATCCGAAGGAGGACGGGCGCGGCACCCTGCTCAAGCGCAACGGAGCCGGGGAGACCAGTGAGGTCCTGCCCCTCATCGACGGGGTGCGACTGGCCGATGTGAGGACCCGCGTCCATGAGTACGGCGGCCGCGCCTACGCGGTGCTCGACGGATTCGTCGTCTTCTCCGACGGCTTCGATTCCCGGGTGTACCGATTCGACCCGAGCGACCCCAAGCGCACCGCGCAGCCGCTGACGACCCTGTCGAAGTCCCGCTTCGGCGACTTCGAGCTCGATGAGGTCCGCGGGCTCGTCTACGCGGTCCGCGAGGACCACTCGCCCGCCGGCGAGCCGGTCAACACCCTCGTCGCCATCCCCCTCGACGGCTCTGCGGCCCGCGATGATTCCGCCCTCATCACGGTCTTTTCGGGCACCGACTTCGTCGCCGCGCCGGCCCTGTCCCCCGATGGGACGAAGCTCGCATGGCTCACCTGGAATCACCCGGATATGCCGTGGAATCAATCGGCCCTCCACGTCGCCTCCCTCGATTTCGAGGGCAGACTCACCCGCGAGGTCGTCCTCGTCGATTCCCCCGAGGTGTGCGTCTACGAGCCCCGCTGGACCCTGCGCGGCGATCTCATCCACGTCGATGATTCGACCGGCTGGGCGAATCTGTTCCGCACCGAAGGATTCTCCTGGAAGGAGGACGAGGACGCCGAGGCGTGGGCCACGCGCCTGAGGACGCGCGCGCTTCATCCCGGGACCCGCGCCTTCTCCCACCCGCACTGGCAGCTCGGCCTGCACTCCTTCGACAATTTCGACCACGAGAACCTCATCTGCTCGTGGGCCGAGGACCTCACCTGGCACATCGGCACCGTGCGCATCGACAACGGGCTCACCGAGGAATGGGCGACGGGCTGGTGGCCGATCGGCAATGTCGCCGCCTCCGATTCCCGGGTGGTCTTCCTCGCCGACTCGCCGACCCGTACGCCCGCGATCGTACAGGTCGAAGATGGGAAGACCTCCATCGTGAGGCCGTCGACCGAGGCCGAGATCGAAGCCGATCTCATCTCGCCGGCCCAGATCGTCACCTGGCCCACCTCTGACGGCGAGAAGGCGCACGGCTTCTACTACCCGCCGAAGAATCCCGCGTTCACCGCCCCCGAGGGCGAACTCCCCCCGCTCATCGTCAACGTCCACGGCGGACCGACCTCCTCGACCCGCCCCGGCCTCAAGATCCCCCTCCAGTACTGGACGAGTCGCGGTTTCGCGGTCCTCGACGTCAATTACCGCGGTTCGACCGGATTCGGACGCGCCTATCGCGAGCGCCTCAACGGCAATTGGGGCTTGATGGACGTCCAGGACTGCGCCGATGGCGCCCGTTCCCTCATCGAACGCGGGCTCGCCGATCCGAAGCGCGTCGCGATTCGCGGCGGCAGCGCGGGGGGATTCACGACCCTGTCGGCCCTAGTGAATTCCGATGTCTTCACCGCGGGCACCTCCTTCTACGGCATCGCGGACCTCAAACGGCTCGAGGAGGAGACCCACAAGTTCGAAGCCGGTTACTCCTTCCGCCTGCTCGGATCGTCGGATGTCGAGGATCCGGTCTGGAAGGAGCGCTCCCCCCTCTTCCACATCGACGCCATCTCCGCTCCCCTCCTCCTCCTTCAGGGTTCGCAGGACCGGGTCGTCCCCATGAATCAGGCGCAGGAGATGCACGATGCGCTCGTCGCCCGCGGCAATCCCGTCGCGATGAGGATCTACGAGGGCGAGGGCCACGGATTCACGAAGGCGTCGACGATCCGGGACGCCTGGGATGCCGAGCTGTCCTTCTACTCTCAGGTGTGGGGCATCGATTCCGAGGTCGAGTCCGATCTCGTCATCACCAACCTGTGAGCGCCGCGGACTCCAGGCGGCGCATCGGCGCGCGGATCGGCGGGCACCGCTCGCTCATCGGCCTCGTCGCCGCAGCCATCGGCGTGCTCGTCGGACTCGCCTCGGTCCTGTTCACCCTGATGATCGAGGGGTGGACCTGGGTGTCGACGGGCTATGAGGAGTACTCGACGCGCGGCGGTGCCCCGCACGGGGTGCTCCCCATCCCCTCGTGGGCTCTCCTCCTCGCAGCCCCGCTCGTCGCCGCGGCGCTCTACGGACCGCTGGTGCATCGTTTCGCCCCTTCGGCGCGGGGGCACGGCATCCCGGAAGTCATGCTCGCCGTGCGCCGCAAGGAAGGGGCGATTCCCGGCAGGGTCGCGGTCGTCAAGCTCATCGCCTCCTCCCTCACGATCGGCTCGGGCGGTTCGGCCGGGCGCGAGGGGCCCATCGTGCAGGTGGGCGCCGCACTCGGCTCGTCGATGGCCCGCTTCCTCGGGCTGGATGCGCGCCGCGTCGTGCTCCTGGCGGCCTGCGGCGCCGCCGGCGGGATCGCCGCGACCTTCCACGCGCCCCTGGCCGGCGCGGTCTTCGCCCTCGAGGTCATCCTCACGCGCTTCACGGCCGAGACCTTCGGATACGTCGTCATCTCCTCGGTCGCGGCTTCGATCGTCGCGCGCGCCCTCCAGGGCGATTCCTCCGTCGTACGGGTCGCCGCCGACCTCGAAGCGTGGACCCTGACCGATATGTGGTGGGTGGCGCTCCTCGGGGTCCTCGCCGGACTCGTCGGCCTGGGCTTCTCCAAGCTGCTCTACCTGATCGAGGACGCGCTCGACGCCGTCTGGTCCAAGATCCCCGCCCCCGAGTGGGCGCGCCCGATCGTTTTCGCACCGCTCCTGGGACTCGGGCTCATCTGCTTCCCGCAGATGTACGGTTCGGGCACCCCGATCGAAGAGGCCGCTCTCGACGGGCGCTACGCCCTCGGCTTCCTCGTCCTCGCGATGCTCGGACGCGCCCTCTACACCTCGTTCACGATCGGCATGGGCGGATCCGGCGGCGTCTTCGCCCCGACCCTCTTCATCGGCGCCATGGCGGGAACGGCCTTCGGCACCCTCATCGATCCCCTGACGGCGTCGGCGCCGGGCGTCTTCGGCGTGATCGCGATGGGCGCGGCCTTCTCCGGCGCCGCTCGCGCGCCGATGACCGCCGTCCTCATCATCGTGGAGATGACCGGGACCTACAGCCTCATCCTGCCCATGATGCTCGCAGTCGTCCTGGCGACGGGGGTTTCGCGCTTCCTCACGCGCGGCACGATCTACACGGAGAAGCTCCGCAGGCGCGGCGATGTGCTCGCCGACCCCGTCGAAGCGACCCTCGTCGGCTCCAAGCCGGTGAAGCAGTGGATGGAGGAGCTGCCCGCCCTGCTCACTCCCGCGACGGAGCCGGCCGAGGCGGCTGCGCTCATGCGCGCGAGCGGGAGCGCGGAGCTGCCCCTCGTCGACGCCGAGGGGCGTTTCACGGGCCTCGTGTCGGCGCTCGACCTCCTCGAGGTCCACCCCGCTAAGGGCCGTGCGCTCTCAGAGCTCGTCTCCCTGACGGTCAGCGTCAACGCCGAGGACTCCCCTCACCTCGTCCTGTCCCGCCTGTTGACATCGGGAACCTCCGGGGTCCCCGTCCTCGACGCCGAAGGCCGTCCCGTCGGCTGGGTCTCCGAACGCGGTCTGGTCGCCCGGCTCGAGGAGGAGCAGAAGCGGGCCCTCGCCGCGCGCGCGGAGTCCTCGTGGGGCTCGCGGTGGAAGCAGCGGCACGCCCGGTAGAGCGCGGATGAGCCGGTCTGTACGCCGGGTTCTGTTCCGTCGACGACGGCGGCGACCATCTCTCTAGGACCCGCGTTGCCGCGAGCCTCCAGCAACCTACCCGCAGGACGGGGACGGGCCGCCCACTGCCTGCTGCTCGGTCTTGCTCCGGGTGGGGTTTGCCGAGCCGATCCGGTCACCCGAATCGCTGGTGGGCTCTTACCCCACCGTTTCACCCTTACCGCGGTCTCCCGCGGCGGTCTGTTCTCTGTGGCACTGTCCCTCGGGTCGCCCCGGGTGGCCGTTAGCCATCACCCTGCCCTGTGGAGCCCGGACGTTCCTCGTGGGTTCCCCCACGCGGCCGCCCGACCGACTCATCCGCGCCCTCGATCATAGCCCCTCCCGCTACGATTCCCCCTGTGTTGATCTGGCTCCCTCCCTCGGAATCGAAGCTCGCCCCGGACCGGGGGCCCTTCCTCGATCTCGATTCCCTCAGTTTCCCCGGCTTGCGCGCGCCCCGCGCGAAGCTCATCGAGGCCCTCACGGAGCTCGGCGGCGGGCCCCGCGCCGCCGAAGTCCTCGGCCTGGGACCCGCGTCCGCGGCTTCGGCGCGGGCGAACGAGGCCCTTCTCACATCCGCGTGCGCCCCCGCGTCCGCGCTCTTCACCGGCGTTCTCTTCGACGCCCTCGATTTCGCCTCGCTCACCGACCAGGAGCAGTCCCGGCTGCGCAGGTGCACGCTCGTCTTCTCCGGCCTCTTCGGAGTCGCCGCCCTCGATGACGCCCTCCCCGATCATCGCCTCGCAATGGGGGTTCGTCTTCCCGGCATCGGAGGGCTCGCCGCATTCTGGCGCTCCGCGCTCGATGGGGAGCTGCGGGGCCGGGGCGAGGGCGAGATCGTCGTCGATGCGCGCTCGGGGCCCTACGCCGCCGCATGTCCGGCACCCTGGGCCCACATCATCAGGATTCAGGCGGTGCGGGAGCGCGCGGGCGCACGGGCTTCGGTCTCGCACGATGCGAAGCGCTGGCGGGGCCTCGTCGTACGCGCGCTCGCGGGCCTCGACCCGAAAGCCGGCGCCGACGAGGTGCTCGGCGCCGTGTCGCGCATGGCGGGGCGGGTCGCCTTCACGGATGCGAAGGGGGTTCCGCATGCGATCAGGGCCGTCGAGATCGGCGATCCTCGCCCCGCATCGCAGGGAGGGAGCTCCCGGGAACTCGTCCTCGTCACCGACTAGCCGGATTCAGGATCGTCACCGACCGGCCCGGTTTCAGGATTCGCGCCTCGTCCGCACGACGATCGCTCGGGTCTCCTCCGTCCAGCACACCTCGTCCTCGGGGGCGAGACGGATCCTTTGCAGTTCGGCCGGGGCGAGCTCAGTCGCCGTGCCGACCGCGATCCCGTTGCGCAACTCGAGCACGGCGAATGCGCCGTTGAGGGTCCGGGAGCGCTCGTAGGCGTCGAGGAGTTCAGCGGGAAGCGAGGCGGCCAGGTCCCTGCGCTTCTTGATGACCTCGCGCAGCTCCGCGTCGAGTTCCTTGACGTCCTCGTTGAACGCCGCCTTGGTGGTCTCGACGTCCTCCTTGATGGCTCGCGCCTCCGCGAGCATGGCCTCGCGCGCCGAAACCGCGGCCTCGCGCTTGACCTCCGTGGCGATGAGATCGTCCTCGAGCTTGGAGCGGCGGGCCTTCACCTGGTCGATCTCGTGCTCCAGAGCCGAGATGTCGCGAAGGGGCACCTGGTTCTTCTTCAGGCGCTCGCTTTGGCGCTCGTAGCGGGCCGAAACCGCTTCGATCTCCTTCTCGATGCGCGCCGCTTCGCGCGCGATGTCCGAGATGACCGCCGACTGGGTGACGGCCGCCCGCTGGAGGTCCTCGGCCCGGCCCGCGAGCTCGCGCACGGTGTCGAAGGCGGGGTGGGTGTCCCGCTTGTGGCGGAGAACCGATTCGCGTTGATCGAGCGCGAGGAGTTCGAGCAGGCTCGACTGATCGAGATAGGTCGCCTTCACAAGAGTCCTCCTAGAGTCGGCCGGTGGCTCGTCCACGGCTCCGTCGCAATCGTAGAGACTTTCACGTCGAGATCCACATCCGCCTCCTGCGCGCTCGCCCTCAGCCGCTCGGCGAGGCGCGGCAGCCACACGGATTCGGTCGCCCAGTGGCTCGCGCACAGCAGGGCCGGCGCTCCCCCTTCGCGATGCTCCGAGGCCGGGTGATGGCGCAGGTCGGCGGTGAGGACGGCATCGGCCCCCGAAGCCCTGGCCGCCTCGAGGAAGGAGTCGCCGGCGCCCGGGCACACCGCGACCCTCTCAATGAGGGCGTTCTCGTCGCCGCCGCAGAAGAGGCCCGTCGGCCCCGCGGGGAGCCTGCTCGCCACGAGATCGGCGAAGTCGCCCAAACGCACGGGGGTGATCGCACCGATCCGCCCGTGGCCGTAGGGGCGCCCCTCCTCGTCCCGTCCGGATTCGACGAGCGGCGCGGCGTCGCGGATGCCGAGGAGGGCGGCGAGGGCGTCACCGGTGCCCTCGGGCGAGCAGTCGGCGTTCGTGTGAGCGGCGAAGAGGGCGATCCCGGAACGAATGAGCTTCGCCACGAGCCGGCCCTTCGGATCCGACTCCGGCAGGAAGCTCGTGCCCCGCAGGTAGAGGGGGTGGTGGACGAGCATCATGTCGGCCTTCTCGTCGAGGGCCTCCTCAACGGTGTCCGCCACGGGATCGAGGGCGAGGAGGACTTTTCCGGCCCTGCGCCGGGGATCGCCGAGGATGAGCCCCACCCTGTCCCAGGCCTGCGCGCGCTCGGGCGGATACCACGTATTCATACGAGTGACGATGTCACCCGCGCTCCATGAACTGCTCACCCGGCAAGGATATCGGGCCTCCTCGCGCTCGTGGCGCCCTCGGCGCTCAGCGGGTAGGGCCAATGTCCCAGGGCTATGATTCGATCCGTGCGCGTCATCGATCTCATCGACTCGGGCCTCACGGACTACGCGGAAGTGGACCGCCTTCAAAGGGAGCTCCACGGGAAAGCCGCAGCCGGTGAGGGCGATTCCCTCATCCTCGCCGAATTCACGCCCACGTGGACGGCGGGGCGCCACACGAAACCCGAGGACGTCCCCGACACGACTCTTCCCATCATCCGCACCGACCGCGCCGGCTCGGCCACCTGGCACGGCCCCGGGCAGGTGGTCTGCTATCCCGTCGTCAAGCTCAAGGAGCCCGTCGACCTGTACGCCTGGATCCGCTCGGTCGAAGCGGGGGTCATCAGCACCGTCCGCGAGGAGTGGGGGCTCGACGCCCGCAGGATCGACGGCCGCGCGGGCGTATGGCTCACCGAGGAGGGGCGCAGGGACCGGAAGATCTGCGCGATCGGGTTGAAAGTCGCGCGCGGCGCGACCCTTCACGGGGTCGCCCTCAATGTCGATATCGATCCGGCTGCGGCCTTCTCGGGCATCATCCCCTGCGGTCTCGCCGACGCCGATGTGGCGTCGCTTTCGTGGGAGGGCGTGCGCACCACCGTTCGCGAGGCCGCGAACGCCCTCGTCCTCGGCCTCTTCGACTCGATCCGCCCGCAACTGGCGGACCCCGACCCGATTCTCGAGAACTGGAGCGCTTCATGAGCACCCTGCCCGATCCCGAAGGCCGCAAGCTTCTTCGCGTGGAGGTGAGGAACTCCCAGACCCCCATCGAGTCGAAACCGGAGTGGATCCGCACGACGGCGAAGGCCGGAGCGAATTACCAGGACATGCGGAGCCTGTCGCATTCGAGGGGGCTGCACACCGTGTGCGCGGAGGCCGGGTGCCCGAACATCTACGAGTGCTGGCAGGACCGCGAGGCGACCTTCCTCCTCGGCGGCGCCCTGTGCACGCGCCGCTGCGACTTCTGCGACATCGCGACGGGCCGTCCGAGCGAGTACGACCGGGACGAGCCCCGCCGCATCGCCGAATCCGTCGCCGAATTGGAGCTGCGCTACGCCACGATCACGGGGGTCACCCGTGACGACCTGCCCGACGGGGCGGCGTGGCTCTACGCCGAGACCTGCCGCCTCATCCACGAGTTGAGCCCGTCGACCGGCGTCGAGCTCCTCGTCGACGATTTCCGGGGGCAGGCCGAGTCGATCGACATGGTCATCGAAGCGGGTCCGCAGGTCTTCGCGCACAACCTGGAGACCGTGTCCCGCATCTTCAAGAAGATCCGACCGGCCTTCCGCTACGAGCGCTCCCTCGATATGATCCGGCGCGCGCACGACGGGCGGATGGTGACGAAGTCGAATCTCATCCTGGGCATGGGCGAGAGCCGCGAGGAGATCTCGGAGGCCATGCGCGACTTGCACTCCGCGGGTTGCGACCTCCTGACGATCACCCAGTACCTGCGCCCTTCGCCCCTGCATCACCCGATCGATCGCTGGGTGCATCCCGAGGAGTTCGTCGAGATCGCCGCGGAGGCCGAGGAGATCGGCTTCGCCGGGGTCATGGCGGGGCCGCTCGTGCGCTCCTCGTATCGCGCCGGCCTCCTGTGGGCGAAGGGGATGCGCGCCCGGGGCTTCGAGATCCCCGAGAGGCTGTCCCACCTCGACGATTCCGGGTCCACCCTTCAGGAGGCCCGCACGGTTCTGCGCAAGATGCGCGAGCGGGCCGATCGGCGGGCCGCGGGAGTGTCGGCCTGAGGTGATCGCTCCGGACTACTCCCCCGCCCGCGCCCTCCTGCGCGCGGCCAAGCAGCACCCGGACCGCAGGTCGATCATCTGGCCGGGCCCGCAGGACCCCTGGACGGTCGGGCGCAGCGCCGACGTCGTTTCACGGACCGTCAGCGCCCTGCGCAATCTCGGCGTCGCCGAGGGCGATCGCGTCGTCTTCGCAGCGGCGAACAGCGCGTGGGTCTTCCTCGTCCACGTGGCCTGCGCATGGATCGGCGCGGTCACCGTGCCGGTTTCCGAGCGTCTTCCGCTCGACGTCATCGAGGGGATCATCGATTCGATTCGGCCGCGACTGGTCCTGAGCGATCCCGATTCGGCCCTGGCCGAGCGCAGGGGGATGCGGGTCCTCGACCTGGACGGCTTCGCTTCGCTCAGCCTCGCGTCCGCGCCCGCGCAGGATGACCCCCGGGCGCTGGGATCGGAGCCCGCGGCGATCGTCTACACCTCGGGTTCTGCGGGCAGGACTCGCGGTGTCGAGCTCTCGCACGCCCAATTGTGGTGGGGCTCGATGTGCTTCCGCGATGGTTTCGAATACGCGCCCTACGAGGAGGTCGTCGGCGTCTGCGCACCGGTGTCGCACATCGGCGGCTTCAACGGCACCTCCCTCGACGTCTTCAGTCACGGCGGCGCGATCCGCGTCTTCCCCGCTTTCGACCCCGTGGAGGTCTTGAGCTCCATCGAAGCTGATCGGATCACGATGATGTTCGTCGTCCCGGTCATGTGCCATCTGCTGCTCGATGCGAACGCCTCGCTCGGCGCGGACCTGTCGTCCTGGCACCGCCCCTTGGTGGGGGGCGATGCCATGGGGCCGGCGCTCGCCCGGCGCCTCCGCTCGGCCGGCTTGAGGCCCATCCACGTGTGGGGCATGACGGAGACGGCGGGTGCGGGCATGATGGCCTCCCCCGATTCGACGGCTCCCGCGGGCGCCCTCGGCGCGCCCTTCCCCTATGTCGATGCGCGCCTCGTCCTCGCCGATGGCACGCCCGCGAAGCCGGGCGAGATCGGGGAGATCGAAGTGCGGGGGCCGGGCGTGGCGACGAGCTTCATCTCGGCGGGCGAGCGCGGCCCGGCGCGCGTGCGTGACGGCTGGCTCGCCACCGGGGATTTGGCGACCTGCGACGAGGAGGGCTGGTACACCATCGTCGGTCGCGCCTCGCGGATGATCAACACCGGCGGCGAGCTCGTCGCCCCCGCGCGCCTGGAGGAGCTCATCCGGGGCTTGGACGGGGTCGACGACGTCATCGTCGTGGGCGTCCCCGATGAGCGCTGGGGCCAAGTCGTCTCGGCCCTGCTCGTCGACCGCTCCGGGCTCCGCTCGGGTTCGGCGCGCGCCACCGTGGCGGTCCTCGATCACCGCCTCGCGCCCTGGGAGCGGATCCGCAAGGCCTCCTGGGTCGAGGCTCTGCCCCAGCTGCCCAACGGCAAGCCGGATGCCCGGGCCGCAGAGCGGATGCTGACGGGGGCGGAGTAGCGCCGAATGTGGTGAACACCGCGCATGATCGCGCGAATGAATTCGGTAATCTTCTCGTGACGTAATTTCCGAGAAGGGGTCTTCCATGCACCGCATCGTCATCATCGGATCCGGCTTCGCCGGCCTCGCCGCAGCCAAGGGCCTCAAGCGCGCCGACGCCGAGATCACGGTCCTCGCGAGGACGGGCCATCACCTCTTCCAGCCGCTCCTCTACCAGGTGGCGACCGGGATCCTCTCCGAGGGCGACATCGCGCCGACGACGCGCGAGATCCTCAAGAGGCAGAAGAACGCGCGGGTGCTCCAGGCCCTCGTCGAGGACATCGACGTCGACAAGCGCATCGTCACCTGGCGCAATCACAACGAGGTCCGCGAAACCCCCTACGACACGCTCATCGTCGCCGCCGGTGCGGGTCAGTCCTACTTCGGAAACGACCACTACGCCGTCTTCGCGCCGGGGTTGAAGACCATCGACGACGCCCTCGAACTGAGGGCCCGCATCTTCGACTCCTTCGAGAAGGCCGAGATCGCCGAGGACCCGGACGAGATCGAGCGCCTGCTCACCTTCGTCGTCATCGGCGCCGGCCCGACCGGCGTCGAGATGGCCGGGCAGATCCGCGAACTCGCCTCGCACACCCTGGCGAACGAATTCCGCGCCATCGAACCGCGCACGGCGCGCGTCCTCCTCGTCGACGGCGCCGACCTGCCCCTGCCCGCCTTCGGCGAGAAGCTCGGCGACGTCACGCGACGCGAGCTCGAAAGGCTCGGCGTCGAGGTGCGCACGGGTGCCCTCGTCACCGGACTCGATCACGACACGGTCACGCTGCGCCACCGGGACGGCTCGAGCGAGACGATCCGCTCGAACTGCAAGGTGTGGGCAGCCGGAGTCCAGGCGAGCGAACTCGGCCGGGTGCTCGCCGAGCGCGCGGGCGCCGAGCTCGACCGGGCGGGCCGCGTCATCGTGGGCCCGGACCTCACCCTCCCGGAGCATCCGGAGATCTTCGTCCTCGGCGACATGATGTCCGTGCCGGGCGTGCCCGGCGTCGCGCAGGGCGCGATCCAGTCCGCCCGTTTCGCGGCGAAGACGATCCTCGCCCGCCTCAGCGGGGGCGGTGCGCCGGCGGAGTTCGCCTACCGCGACAAGGGCTCGATGGCGACGATCGCCCGCTTCAAGGCCGTCGTGAAGATCGGCCGATTCCGCCTCACCGGCTTCCTCGCCTGGGCGGCGTGGTGCTTCCTCCACCTGCTCTACATCGTCGGCTTCAAGTCGCAGATCGGCACGCTCGTCCACTGGTTCTTCAGCTTCGCCTCCGCAGCGCGCTCGCAGAGGACGACGACGAACCAGCAGCTCGTCGCCCGTCTCGCGCTCGAGCACCTGGGCGCGCACTCCTCCGGAAGGCTCGTCGCGGGCCAGGATCCGACCGGCCCCGCAGGCCGCCCCGGCGATTCCCGGCAGGAGTGAGTCGGGAGGACGTCTGCTTCTTCGTTCAGCGGAGCGAAAGACTTCCTCGGGAATCAGGGACCCCCTGGATTTGATAGCCTCAATGCCTCATTCGGACCAGAATCGATATAGATTTTCTATCGTCAGTTCACGCTCGGACGAAAGGCCAGCTCATGTCGTTGATCAACACGCGAATCAAGCCCTTCGAGACGGAGGCCTACCACAACGGCTCCTTCATCCACGTCTCCTCCGACGATCTCCAGGGCAAGTGGGGCATCGTCTTCTTCTACCCGGCGGACTTCACCTTCGTCTGCCCGACCGAGCTCGCCGACCTCGAGAAGGTCTACCCCGAGCTCCAGTCCCTCGGAGTCGAGGTCTACTCCGTCTCCCGCGACTCCCACTTCGTGCACAAGGCGTGGCACGAGACCTCGCCCGAGGTCGGCACCCTCACCTATCCGATGCTCGGCGACGTCAACGGCGTCATCACCGCGAACTTCGACACCATGAGGCCCGAGTCCGGGCTCGCCGACCGCTCCACCTTCCTCATCGATCCCGACGGGATCATCCAGTACATCGAGACCACGCCCGAGGGCGTCGGCCGCAACGCCGCCGAACTCGTCCGCAAGGTGAAGGCCGCCCAGTACGTGCGCTCCCACCCCGGTGAGGTCTGCCCCGCCAAGTGGGAGGAGGGCCAGGAGACCCTCAAGCCCTCCTTCGACCTCGTGGGGAAGATCTGAGGACCGCTCGATGCTCGACACCGCAGCGCTCTCCCAGCTCTCCGAGTACCTCACCCTGATCCGGGAGCCGATCGAACTCGCAGCATCACTCGACGACTCGACTCATTCGCGGCGCGTGCGCGAACTCCTCGAGGAGATCGCATCGCTCAGCGACATGATCACCCTCGTCGAAGAAGCCGATGCGCGCACCCCGTCCTTTGTGATCCGGCGCATCGGAAGCGACATCGGGGTCCGTTTCGCGGGCCTGCCGATGGGCCACGAGTTCGCCTCCCTCGTCCTGGCCCTCATCCAAGTCGGCGGACATCCGCCGAAGCTCGACGAGGACCTCATCGAGGCGATCCGCGACCTCGACGGGGGCGAATTCGTCACCTACATGTCCCTGACCTGCCAGAACTGCCCGACGGTCGTCCAGGCGCTCAACACCATGAGCGTCATCAACCCGAAGATCCGGCACACCGCAGTCGAAGGGGGCGCCTTCGAAGCGGAGGTCGCAGAACTCGGCATCACGGCCGTCCCCGCGGTCTACAAGGACTCGGAAGTCTTCGCCCACGGGCGCATGGAGATCGGGGACATCCTCGACAAGCTCGACCCCTCCTCAGCCCAGACCCGTTCGAAGGCCCTCGACTCCCTCGAGCCCTTCGACGTCCTCATCGTCGGCGCCGGACCGGCCGGCGCCACTGCGGCGATCTACGCGGCCCGCAAGGCCCTGCGCACGGGGATCATCGCGGAGCGATTCGGCGGCCAGATCCTCGACACCGCCTCGATTGAGAATTTCAGCTCGATCCCGCGCACCGAGGGCCCCGCCCTCGCCTCCTCCCTGGAGGAGCACGTGCGCTCCTACGAGGTCGAGATCATGACGGGGCACCGCGTCAGCGCACTCGCCGCCCCCTCCGAGGCGGATCCCCTCTTCACCCTCACGGCGGACGGGGCGCGCCTGCGCTCGCGCAGCGTCATCCTCGCCACGGGGGCGAGCTACCGCCTCATGGGAGTGCCCGGGGAGCAGGAGTACCGCAACAAGGGCGTGACCTTCTGCCCGCACTGCGACGGCCCCCTCTTCTCCGGGCGGGAGGTCGCCGTCATCGGCGGGGGCAATTCCGGGATCGAGGCCGCCATCGACTTGGCCGCCATCGCCTCCCGGGTCACCGTCGTCGAGTTCCTCGATGAGCTCAAGGCGGACGCGGTCCTCGTCAAGACGCTGAACTCCCTGCCGAACGTCACCGTGCGCACCGGCGTGCGCGTGCTCAGCGTCCTCGGCGACGGGAAGGCGGTCACCGCGCTCGAGGTCGAGAACCGTTCGGAGGGGACTCGCGAGGAGATCCCCGTTGCGGGCGTCTTCGTCCAGATCGGCCTCGTGCCGAACACCGGATGGCTCGAAGCCCCCGCGCTCACCAACTCCCGCGGTGAGATCCTCGTCGATCCGCGCGGAGCGACCGCTGTTCCCGGCCTCTTCGCCGCCGGCGACTGCGCGACGACCCCCTACAAGCAGATCCTCACCGCGCTGGGATCGGGGGCCACGGCCGCCCTGACGGCATTCGACCACCTCATGCGGGAGGGGGCCGCCGCTCCCGCTACCATCGACGCATGAACCTGAGGAGTCTCGAATACCTCGTGGCGGTGGCCGAAGGGCGCAGTTTCCGCGCCGCGGCCACCGCCTGCGGCGTCTCGCAGCCGACCCTGTCGGTGCAGATCCGGCGCCTGGAGGACGAACTCGGGGTCGACCTCGTCGACCGCTGCGCTTCCCCGATCGGACTGACCCCGATCGGCCGCGATATCGCCGAGCGTGCCCGCACGGCGATCGAGTGCGCCGCCCAGATCGAGCAGATCGCGCGCGAGGCCAAGGGGAGCGCCTCGCCCCTGCGCATCGGGGTCTTCCCGACGCTCGGCCCCTATCTCATCCCCCGGATCCTCCCCCGCTTCAAGGACGAGCGCCCCGATCTGCGCCCCCTCTTCGTCGAGGAGAAGACCCCCCGCCTCATCGACATGCTCGACGCGGGCGAAATCGACGGCGCGCTCGTCGCCTCGGACCTGCCCGTTCCCCCCTTCGAGGAGCGCCCCCTCTTCCGGGAGGAATTCGTCCTCGCACTCCCGCAGACCGACCCCCTCGCCCAGGCCCCCGCGGTCACCGCGCGAGACCTCGCCGACCGCCGAGTCCTGCTCCTTACCGAGGGGCACTGCCTCGGAGAGCAGATCGAGCGCTGGGCCCTCGCCGAAGGCGTCCCCGTCCTCGACGACTACCGGGCCACCAGCCTCGAAACCCTCCGCCACGCCGTGGCGCTCGAGCAGGGGATCGCCCTCCTGCCGGCCCTGTCCGTCATCGATCCCGTTCCGCGCTTCCCCGGAATCGCCCTCAAGCGCCTGGGCCCGGATGCGCCGCACAGGGACGTCCGGCTCGTGTGGAGAACGACCTCGCCGAGGGGACGCCGACTCGCCGGGCTGAGCGCCTCGCTGATACCGTCCACCGATCCCTCCCTCCTCCTCGACGCAGGGGAGGCGTCCAACGCCATATCGCCGCTGCGCGAAGAGGAGTCGGCGCCCGCGGGGGCGCCGACTCCGGGATGTGGGCCCGGCCGGGTTCGAACCGACGACTTCTGCGGTGTAAACGCAGCGCTCTGACCAGCTGAGCTACAGGCCCCGCGCCCGCGCCGACATCGTGAGCGGGACCGTCCCATTATGGAGGACGGCGTCCCGATCCGCCGAATCAGCGACTCCGGGGGCGGGCGGTCAGACGAATGCCCGCCCAATCGGATCCGACCGACGCCGCGGAGGTCGAATGCAGTCCCGCGGTCTTGGCCGCATCCTCCACATCCGCGACGGCGACCGTTCCGGGCCGCCCGGGTTTGGGGAGGAAGACCCAGATCAGGCCCCCGTCATCAAGATTGGTCAAGGCGTCGACGAGGAGATCCGCAAGATCCTCCTCCTCCGCGTCATCCGCGCGCCACCACACGACGGCGCCGTCCACCACGTCCCCGTAATCGGGATCGACGAGCTCAGAGCCGGTCTCCTCCTCGATGAGCGAGCGAAGGCCCTGATCGGCGTCATCGTCGACGTAGAACTCCTGCACGATCTGTCCCGGTGCGAATCCGAGGCTCACCGCCACGACGAACAACCACCCTTCGGGAAGAGCGCCTGGCGCGCTGCTGTTTCAAACACGCGCTCATCGTAGAGCACTCCCGGCGCTCCTCGACGATTTCGGGACGGACGCGCGCGAACTCCCCGGTCCGAGGGCGTCGTCTCAAGACGCGTAACCGCCGAATGAGGCATGAATCATGGGTCTGAGGTCCCATATTCGCTCGCATATGCACAGGGTTCGGGGGACAATGGTGGGGTGCGCACGCAGCAGTGCGCGAGAGCCGAAATACCCGGAAGAAGAGGCAATCCGTGAGTCACGCGAGTGAGAACCACCCGGTCGTCAACGGCCTGCTCAGCCAGGTCCCCGACAACGATCCGGCAGAGACCTCAGAATGGATCGAGTCCCTCGAAGGGCTCATCGACGACAAGGGCGGGCCCCGTGCCCGATACATCCTGCTCCACATGCTCGCCCAGGCCCGGCGCCAGGGCGTGCAGATGCCGCAGGAGTACACCACCCCCTACGTCAATACGATCCCGGTCGAGCAGGAGCCCTACTTCCCCGGCGATGAGGCGATGGAGCGCCAGTACCGCCGCTGGATCCGCTGGAACGCCGCCGTTCAGGTGACCCGCGCGCAGCGCCCCGGAGTCAAGGTCGGCGGGCACATCTCCTCCTACGCCTCCGTCGCGACGCTGTACGAGGTCGGCCTCAATCACTTCTTCCGCGGCAAGGACCACCCCGGCGGCGGCGACCACGTCTTCTTCCAGGGGCACGCCTCCCCGGGCCCCTACGCGCGCGCCTTCCTCGAGGGCCGCCTGACCGAGGAGCAGATGGACGGCTTCCGTCAGCAGGCCTCCACGCCGAACGGCCTCCCCTCCTACCCCCACCCGCGCCAGCTCCCCGAGTTCTGGGAGTACCCGACCGTCTCCCTCGGCCTGGGGCCCGCCGAAGCGATCTACCAGGCGTGGTTCGACCGCTACATCCACCTGCGCGGCATCAAGGACACCTCCCAGCAGCACACCTGGGCCTTCATCGGCGACGGAGAGATGGACGAGCCCGAATCGCGCGGCATGCTCCAGCTCGCCGCCCAGCAGGGCCTCGACAACCTCACCTTCGTCGTCAACTGCAACCTCCAGCGCCTCGACGGCCCGGTCCGCGGCAACGGCAAGATCATCCAGGAGCTCGAGGCCTTCTTCAAGGGGGCGGGCTGGAACGTCATCAAGGTGATCTGGGGCCGCGGCTGGGACCAGCTGCTCGCCTCGGACAAGGATGACGCCCTCGTCCATCTCATGAACGACACCCTCGACGGCGACTACCAGACTTTCAAGGCGAACGACGGGGCCTACGTGCGCGAGCACTTCTTCGGCCGCGATCCCCGCACGAAGGCGATGGTCCAGAACTGGACCGACGATCAGATCTGGGCCCTCCAGCGCGGCGGCCACGACTACCGCAAGGTGTACGCGGCCTACAAGGCGGCGATGGAGCACACCGGCCAGCCGACCGTCATCCTCGCCCACACGATCAAGGGCTACGCCCTCGGCACCCACTTCGCCGGCCGCAATGCGACGCACCAGATGAAGAAGCTCACCCTCGAGGACGCCAAGCAGCTGCGCGACCGCCTGCAGATCCCGATCACGGACGAGCAGCTCGAAGCGAATCCCTACCTGCCTCCCTACTACCGTCCGGCCGAGGACGACCCGGCTCTCCTCTACATGAAGGAGCGCCGCGAGAAGCTTGGCGGGTGGGTCCCCGAGCGCCGCGCCGACCGCAACCCGGTCCTCCCGCCGCTGCCCTCCAAGCCCTTCGAATCGCTCTCCAAGGGCTCCGGATCGCTCGAAGTCGCATCGACCATGGCGCTCGTGCGCCTCCTCAAGGACCTTCTCAAGGACAAGACCGTCGGCAAGTACTTCGTGCCGATCATCCCCGATGAGGCGCGCACCTTCGGCCTGGACGCGATCTTCCCCTCGGCGAAGATCTTCAACACCCACGGCCAGAACTACACGGCCGTCGACGCCGACATGATGCTCTCCTACAAGGAGTCCGAGCAGGGCCACGTGCTCCACACGGGCATCACCGAGGCCGGATCCGCCGCCGCCTTCCAGGTCGCGGGCACCGCCTACGCGACCCACGATCTGCCGATGGTGCCGATCTACATCTTCTACTCGATGTTCGGCTTCCAGCGCACCGGCGACCAGTTCTGGGCGGCCGCCGACCAGCTGGCCAGGGGCTTCGTCATCGGCGCGACCGCAGGGCGCACCACGCTGGCCGGCGAGGGGCTCCAGCACATGGACGGCAACTCCCAGGTCCTCGCATCGACGAACCGGGCCTTCGTCTCCTACGATCCGGCCTACGCCTACGAGATCCGCTACATCGTCGAGGACGGCCTCAAGCGGATGTACGGCAACG
This sequence comes from Schaalia sp., assembly GCF_050312375.1. Lineage (NCBI taxonomy): Bacteria > Bacillati > Actinomycetota > Actinomycetes > Actinomycetales > Actinomycetaceae > Schaalia > Schaalia sp. Next base: position 40,856 of record NZ_JBNOYB010000105.1, on the reverse strand, counting down.
ACGGCCGCGATCCCAACGTCATGTACTACCTCACCGTCTACAACGAGCCGATCCATCAGCCCGCCGAGCCGGAGGGCCTCGACGTCGAAGGCGTCAAGCGCGGCATCTACAAGCTCGACGACCATCAGGGCTTCGGCGGCCCCAAGGCCCAGCTCCTCGCTTCGGGCGTGGGCGTGCCGTGGGCGCGCGAAGCCCGCAGGCTCCTCGCCGAGGATTGGGGCGTCGACGCCGCCGTGTGGTCGGTGACCTCGTGGAACGAGCTGCGCCGCGACGGCCTCGAAGCCGACGAGCACAACTTCCTCCACCCCGAGGAAGCGCCGCGCACCGCCTTCCTCACGAGCCAGCTGTCCGGAGCCGAGGGCCCCTTCCTCGCGACCTCGGACTTCGATTCGCTCACCCAGGACATGATCCGGCCGTGGATCCCCGGCGAGTACCGCGTGCTCGGAGCCGACGGCTTCGGCATCTCGGACACCCGACGCGCCGCCCGCCGTTATTTCCACATCGACGCCGAGTCCCTCGCGGTCCGCACGCTCCAGGCCCTCGCCGACCAGGGGCGGATCGACCGCGCGCTCGTCGCCCAGGCGATCGCCAAGTACGAGCTCTTCAACAACGCCGTCGACGCGGCTGCCCGCCCCGGCGCGCAATGAGACTTGCCGCCGCATAGAACGGTGCCCTCGTCCTCAAGGACGAGGGCACCGTCATTTCAAGCGCGGCGCATCATCGGCGCGCATTCCTCGCGGCGCGATAGGGCAGGACTCCCCCGGCCTCGAGATAGCAGGAGGGGCAGAGCGACTCGTAGGCGACCTCGACGCCGTCGATCGCCACCTGCGCGCCGTCGAAGACGAAGCGCTCGCCGACCTTGCGCCCGTTGAACATGGCCTTGCGCCCGCAGCGGCAGATGGTCTTGAGTTCCTCCAAGGAGTGGGCCACTTCGAGGAGCCGACGGGACCCCGGGAAGGAATGCGTGCGGAAGTCGGTCCTGATCCCGTAGGCGAGAACCGGGATGGAAGCGCGCACCGCCAGTTCGAGAAGGTCATCGACCTGGGACTCCTCGAGGAACTGAGCCTCATCGACGAGGAGGCAGGCGACCGGCTCATCGCGGGCGGCGCCCTCCTCGGCGATCCCGCTCACGAGGGCGTAGAGGTCGACCTCCGGCTCGACGAGCAGATCCACCTCTCGGGCGACCCCCAGGCGAGAGACGATCGTGCGGTCCCCCTTGGTGTCGATGAGCGGTTTGGCCAGGAGGACGCGCTGGCCGCGCTCCTCGTAGTTGTACGCCGCTTGGAGCAGGGCCGTCGACTTGCCCGAGTTCATCGCCCCGTACCGGTAATAGAGTTTCGCCACGAGGGTTCCTTTCTGCCCCCTCGATCCTAGCGGGACGAGGGCATCAGGTGAGGACGAGCCGGAGCGCGACCGCGGGCATGACGAGGACGACGAGGTCCTCGTCTCCGCCTTCGCCGCTCACCCCTCCTGCTCCTCCACGATCTCGACGACCGAGGGATCAGCGCCGGAGTAGTAGCGGGCATCGCGGTACTTGGGCCGCAGGAGGTTCTCGACGGAGAGCAGTTCGTCGAGAGTCGCCTCGTCGAGCAGGCCCATCTCCAGAACGACCTCGCGGACGTTCCGTCCGCTCCTGGCGCACTCGCGGCCGACGAGGTCCCCGTTCGCATGGCCGATCACCTCATTGAGGTAGGTGACGATGCCGATCGAATCGAGCACATTGTTCCGGCAGACGTCCTCGTTCGCCTCGATCCCGATGATGCAGAATTCGCGCAGGGTCCTCATCGAGTTGGTGAGCAGGTTGATCGATTCGAAGAGCGACAGCGCGATCACCGGCTCCATGACATTGAGCTGGAGCTGTCCGGCCTCGGCCGCGAAGGTGAGGGCGACGTCGTTGCCCATGACCTTGAAGCAGACCTGGTTGACGACCTCGGGGATGACCGGGTTCACCTTCGCGGGCATGATCGACGAGCCCGCGGCGCGCTCGGGCAGGCGGATCTCACCGAGCCCCGCCCTCGGTCCCGAGGAGAGGAGGCGCAGATCATTGCAGATCTTCGACAGTTTGACGGCGAGGCGCTTGATCGCGGCGTGCATGGAGACGTAGGCGCCGGTGTCGCTCGTCGCCTCGAGCAGATTCTCCGCGCCGCGGATGTCCAGGCCCGTGATCGCCCTGAGATGGCGGACCACGGTCTCCTGATAGCCCTCGGGGGTGTTGAGCCCCGTGCCGATCGCCGTCGCCCCGAGGTTGACCTCCAGGAGGAGGGCGGAGTTGTTCCGCAGCCTCGGGATCTCCTCCCCCAGGAGGACGCCGAAGGCCTCGAACTCCTTGCCGAGGCTCATGGGGACCGCGTCCTGGAGCTGGGTGCGCCCCATCTTCAAGACGTTCGCGAACTGGCGCCCCTTGGAGTCGAGTGAATCGATGAGGCGCGCGAGCTCGGCGATGAGCCCTTCGACCTTCTCGTGGAGCCCGAGGCGGAAGCCGCTCGGATAGGCGTCATTGGTCGATTGCGACTTGTTGACGTGATCGTTCGGGTTGACGTGCGAGTAGCGCCCCTTGGCAAAGCCGAGGTGCTCGAGCGCGAGGTTCGCGACGACCTCGTTCGTGTTCATATTGACGCTCGTGCCCGCACCGCCTTGGAAGGCGTCGATCGGGAACTGATCGAGACAGCGGCCGTCCTCGAGGATCTGATCGCACGCCCAGATGATCGCCTCTGCGATCTGAGCCGGGAGGATGCCGTGCTCGAGGTTCGCGAGCGCGCTGGCCTTCTTGACCGTCACCATGCCTCGGATGAATGCGGGCTCATCACCGATCGTCAGGCCGGAGATCCTGTAGTTCTCGATCGCCCTGAGCGTATGGATCCCCCAGTACGCCTCGAGCGGGACCTCACGGGTTCCCAAGAGGTCCTCTTCCGTCCGAAAGGCTCGTCCCACGTCAACTCCTCGTACACAGCGCTTGCGGCCTTCGATTCGCGGCCGCACAACGATCATGCACGCATGAGGGACGAAAGTCCGCCCCTTGTCAAAAATTCAGCAAGTTCTGAACGGGAGTCGATGGATCTTTGACCTCGTCATGACCTATCGGCCGTCCTCACCCGCGAAGAGAGCCCCCCAGCGCTCACGCGCCACGAAGCCGGTGACCGCGAGCGGGATCTTCGCCGGACATGCCAGGGCGCACTCGCCGTACCCGGAGCACGGGCCGAAGATCTCAAGGGCCCGCGCCATGGCCCGCGCCCGCTCCCGGCGCTGCTTCGCAGGAACGGGGGCGAGGGCGAGGGAGGCGAGACGGGCGCCCGCGTACAGGGCCGCCGATCCATTGGGGCAGGCGGCCACGCATGAGCCGCAGCCGATGCACGCGCCCAAGTCGAGCGCCCTCTCCGCGGCATCGCGGGCAACCGGCACGGCGTCGGCATCGGGGCTCCTGCCTGTCGTCGCCGCAGAGGCCCCCGCCTCCCCCTGGAGGAGATCGAGGGCGCAACGATCGACGACGAGGTCCTTGACCACGGGCATCACGGCGGAGCGGAAGGGCTCGATCGTCACGGTCCCGCCCTCGCGCCGAGTCCCGATCCGCTGATGGCAGGCGGGCAGATTGTCCCCGCTCCCGTTGGGCCGGCCGTCGACGAGCAGACCGCAGGCGCCGCACACGCCTTCACGGCAGTCCGAGTCGAAGGCGACCGGGGCGAGCCCCTGCTCCGACAGCCGCTCATTGAGCGCATCGAGGAGTTCGAGAACCGACATCTTCGCATCGGCGCCCTCCAGGACGTGCTCCTCGAAGAATCCCGCCCGATCGCTCGAGGGCTGTCGCCAGACCCGGATCGTGAGTTTCATCGGTAGTCCCTCGTTCCCGGTTCGACAAGGCGGTAGCGGAGCTCCTCGCGGCGGTGAACGAAGTTCGGACTCCCCGAATCCCATGCGGAGCTGTGCCATGCCGACACGCACATCCACTGCTCATCATCGCGTCGGGCCTCGCCATCGGGCGAGACGTGCTCGGCTCGGAAGTGCGCGCCGCAGGACTCCTCGCGGTTGAGGGCGTCGATGCATGCGAGCTCCCCCAGTTCGAGATAGTCGCCGATCCTCATCGCCTCGACGAGATCCGGGTTGAACTCCCCCGCTTGACCGGTGACGCGCGCCTCCTCGTCGAATGCCGCCCGCAGGGAGCGGATCCTCCGCGCACCCGTCGAGGTGGATTCGGCCGTCCTCGTCACGCCGCAGGCCTCGTACATGATCGCGCCCAGCTCGCGGTGGAAGCGCTTCACGGGCGTCGAGCCCGGGTTCGACAAGAGCGCGTCGATGCGCGACTCGACGCGCTCCAGGGCAGTCCGGCACGTCGCGTCCTCCCTGTCGATCAGGGGCTCGTCGAGGCGCGGGGCGAGATAGTCCGCGACGACGTGCGGAATGGTGAAGGACCCGTCGGCGCAGGCGGCGAGCAGGGAATTCGCGCCCAGGCGGTTCGCCCCGTGATAGGCCGCGTTCGCCTCCCCGGCGACGAAGAGGCCGGGGATCGTCGATTGGAGGCGGTAGTCCACCCAGAGGCCGCCCATCGTGAAATGCGCGCCCGGAGCGATCCGCATCGGCCGCGTGTAGGGGTCCTCGCCCGTGGCGTCGCGGTACATCGTGAAGAGGTTCGCGTACTTGCCGGCGATCGCTTCGCGCCCCTGGGCGGCGAGGGCGTCGGCGAAGTCGAGGTAGACGGAGTTCCTCCCCGGCCCGACCCCGCGGCCCGCGCGGATCTCGGCGGTCGCCGCCCGCGAAGCGATGTCGCGGGGCGTGAGGTTGCCGAATGCCGGGTACCTGCGCTCGAGGTAGTAGTCGCGTTCGGCCTCGGGGATGTCCCCGGGCGGGCGCGGATCCTGCGGATCCCTCGGCACCCAGATGCGCCCGTCGTTGCGCAGGGACTCCGACATGAGAGTCGTCTTCGCCTGCCAGTCGGAAGAGACCGGCAGCGCCGTCGGGTGGAATTGGATGAAGGAGGGGGAGGCGAATGCGGCGCCGGCGCGATGCGCCCGCCAGGCGGCGGTCGCATTCGAGTTCTTCGCGAGCGTCGAATGGAAGTAGAGATTCCCGTAGCCCCCGCTGGCCAGAACGACGGCGTGGGCTCTGAGGAGGAGATGCTCCCCTGTGACGAGGTCGCGGGCGACCACTCCTGCGGCCCTGCCCTCGCAGACCACGAGCTCGAGCATCTCCGTGCGCGTCCTCAGGACGATCCGGCCCGCCCTGGCTTCGCGCACGAGTGCGGACGCCGCGGCGATCTCGAGCTGGAGGCCCGTCTGGCCCCGCGAGTAGAAGGTGCGGGAGACCTGGACGCCCCCGAAGGAGCGCGTCGCCAGGGATCCGCCGTACTCCCTGGCGAAGGGGACTCCGAGTGCCGCCATGTAGTCGATGACCCGGGCCGACTGCTCTGCGAGTCGGAACACCTCCGACTCGCGGGCGCGGAAGTCCCCGCCTTTGAGTGTGTCCTTGACGAATCGGGTCAGGGAGTCCCCGTCGACGCCCCCGCCCCGGACCGCGTTGATGCCGCCCTGAGCCGCGACCGAGTGGGCGCGCCGGGGCGAATCGTGAACGGTGATGACCTCGACCCGGTATCCGAGTTCGGCGAGGGCGACGGCCGCGCCCGCTCCGGCGAGGCCGGTGCCGACGACGAGCACCGTGAAACGCCTGCGATTCGAGGGCCCGACGAGCCGGGCTCCGGCGACGAAGTCGGACCACATGTCCCGGGGGGAGGCGTCCGGCTCCCCGGGGTCGAGCGCTTCGCCCTCGATGATCGGCGCTCCCCGGGATCGCCGAGCATCCTCGGGGGACGAAGGGGTCGTCGCGCGCGGGACCGGGGGTTCCGTCGCGCGCGGGAGCGGCGCAAGGATCGTCATGCCGGACCCCCTGTCATGAGTGAGAGGATCACGATCGCTCCGTCGCCGAGGAGGATCATCGCCGCCACGAGGGCGCCCGCGATCCGCCAGCGGGCGAAGGAGTCCCGGGAGACGGCGCCCAGGTCCTTGGCGGCCAGCCCGATGCCGTGGAGGAGATGCGCTGCGAGGGCGAGCAGGCTCAGCGCGTAGAAGGCGGCCATCGCCGGGCGGGCGAGCGAGGCGATGACATTGGCCGCTGCGTGGAACTGCGGATCGGGCGGGGCGAATGCCTCGGATTGCACGATGCGGCCGAGGGTGAGGTCGAGCAGGTGAACGGCGACGAAGGCGAGGAGGATGAGGCCGCTGGGCAGCATGAGGGCGGCGAGAAGGCCGGTGGGCCCTTTGCGCCGCACGCCCCGGGTCCGCGTCGCCGCAGCGCGCGCCTTGAGGACGAGGGCGGACCATGCATGCGCGATCAGGCATGAGGCGAGCAGGATGCGGGCGATCCAGAGGGCGCCTTCTCGCGGCAGGAGGGGGACGAGGAGGTCCCGGAGCCAGGCGGCGTAGGCGTCCATGGATCCGGGATCGATGAGCAGCTTGAGGTTCCCGAGCATGTGGACGAAGACGAAGGCGGCCATCACGAGTCCGCTGAGCGCGAGGATGCTGCGCAGCACCCAGGAGGGCGGACGGCGTTCGGGCGCTTGCAGCTCGGCGAAAGCTCTCGGCATATGTGACGCACCTCCCACTCCAAGAGTAGGAGGCGCGCATCGCCGTATCCAGGATTCGCGATCCGGGGAGCGCTACTCCCCCGCTGCAAGCCTCGCAGTATCGTCCAGGATCGAGCCCAAAGTCCCCCACGAGTCGACGAGCTCGTCGGGAAGGACCAGCGACAGGTCGTGCTCGATCCTCGCGACGATGGCGTACAGCCCCAGATCGTCGAGGTCCAAGTCCCCCCTGAGGGTCAGATCCGCCCGGGCTTCGTCCGGATCCAGGCCGGTCTCCTCGAGAACGGCCGCCATGGCGGCCTCGCGCGCCAGATCCGCCTTCGACGCGGCGGGCGCCCCCCGAGGGGCCTCGTCATCGGGGGCGGCATCGGGCTCGGGCAGGAGCGAGTACCCGAGCAGCTCCGCGATCGAGCCCATCAGCCGACCCGGTTGTTCAGCCAGCGGACGGGCGCGCCGGCGCCCGCATGGCGGAAGGGCTCGAGTTCATCGTCCCACGCCTGACCGAGGGCCAGATCGAGGCCCTCCTGCAACTCCTCAAGAGTGCTCGCGCGTTCGAGGGCGGCGCGGATGCGGTCCTCGGGCACCACGATGTTCCCCGCGGAATCCATCTGCGAGTGGAAGATCCCGAGGGCGGGAGTGTGCGACCAGCGACCGCCGTCGGTGGAGGCCGTCGCCTCCTCCGTCACCTCGTAACGCAGGTGCTCCCATCCGCGCAGCGCCGATGCCAGGCGCGCGCCCGAGCCGCTCGGGCCCACCCAGGAGAATTCGGAGCGCACGAGGCCCTGAGCGGCCTCCTGGTTCGTCCACTGGAGATGGACCTCTTGCCCCAGGGCCGCGCCGACCGCCCACTCGATGTGCGGGCACAATGCGGGCGGAGTCGAGTGCACGAAAAGTACACCGCGGGTGTATGTCCCTCTCAAAGTGACCTCCGGTTGTCGTTGAGGAGCGTCTTCCCCTACGTCCTCCACAACCCGTCGCTTCGAATCACGGCGTCGGCTCCACTATAGACCTTCGGCCGCGCCATCCGGGGACGGCGCGGCCGAAGGATCGGGATCGCGGCTCAGAAATTCGAATTGCGGATGTCGCGCAGCGCCTTCTTCCGGGTCTTCCGGTCCAGGCGATCGATGTAGATCATGCCGTTGAGGTGATCGGTCTCGTGCTGGAGGCAGCGGGCCATGAGCTCCTCGCCCTCGACCGTGATCGGCTTCCCGTCCAGATCGATGCCCTCGACTCTGGCGTACCAGGCGCGCTGAGTCGGGTACCAGAGATCGGGAACCGAAAGGCAGCCCTCGTCACCGTCCTGGTACTCGTCCTCGGACAGGGCGACGATCCTCGGATTGAGGACGTAGCCGATCTCGCCGTCGATGTTGTAGGAGAAGGCCCTTAAGCCCACGCCGATCTGGTTCGCGGCGAGGCCCGCCCGCCCCTCCATGTCGACGTTCTCGAGCAGATCCTCGACGAGGGACTTGACCGACTGATCGATCTCCCGGATCTCCTCGCAGGGCGTGCGCAGCACCGGATCGCCGATCACGCGGATCTCGCGGTGAGTCATCGCCGACCTCCCATCAGACGCTCATGCGCCGCGCGGACCGCATCAAGGGCTCCGGCGAGCGGCACCTCCGCGCGTTCTCCTGAGGCGCGTTCACGCAGCTCGACCACGCCCGAGGCCAATCCGCGACCGACGACCAGGGCGAGGGGCATGCCGATGAGCTCCGCATCCGCGAACTTCACGCCCGCGGAAACCTTCCGCCGATCGTCGAAGATGACATCGAGGCCCGAGGCGTCGAGCCGCTCGGCGAGCTCGCGCGCCGTGTTGAAGACCTCGTCGTCCTTGCCGGTGGCGAGCACATGAACGTCGAAGGGGGCGATCCGCGCCGGCCAGGCCAGGCCCGCATCGTCGTGATTCGACTCCGCAAGAGCCGCGAGCACGCGGGAGACGCCGATCCCGTAGGAGCCCATCGTGACGACGCGCGACTTGCCGTTCTCATCGAGGACGTTGAGCCCCAGGGCCTGGGAGTACTTGCGTCCGAGGGCGAAGATGTGTCCGATTTCGATGCCGCGCTCCAGGTGGAGCGGCCCCGATCCGTCGGGCGCCTCATCGCCCTCGCGGACCTCGGCGGCCTCGATCGTGCCGTCGACCCCGAAGTCGCGGCCCATCACGAGGTCGAGGACGTGGTGACGGTCGAGGTTCGCACCGGTCACCCAACTCGTTCCCTCGACGATGCGCGGGTCGACGAGGTAACGGACCGAGCCGCTCGCCGCCCCGTTCTCATCGACGGTGCGGGCCGGGGAGTTCGGGCCGATCGCCTGCGGACCGATGTAGCCGCGGACGAGTTCGGGATGCGCCTCGAAGTCCTCATCGACGGCCATGTCGACCTCTGCGGGGGCGACCGCGGCCTCGAGGCGCTTCATGTCCACCTCCCGATCGCCGGGGACGCCCACGACGAGCAGCTCGGCGCTGCCGTCCGGGTGCGTGAGGCGCACGACGACGTTCTTCAGCGTGTCCGCCGCGGTCCACGCCCTCCCGTCCTCGCGCGGGTACTCGGAATTGAGGAGGTCGACCAGGGACTCGATCGTCGGGGCGTCGGGGGTCGGGACGACCCTCGCCGGGCCGACGCCCGAGGCGTCCACGGGGGCGGGCGCAGGAGTGGTCACGGCCTCGGCGTTCGCCGCGTATCCGCCCGGCGAACGGACGAAGGTGTCCTCGCCGATGGGGCTCGGATGGAGGAACTCCTCCGATCGGGAGCCGCCCATCGCACCCGACATCGCCGAGACGATGACGTATTCGAGGCCGAGACGGGTGAAGATCCGCTCGTAGGTCTCGCGCTCGGCCAGGTAGGAGGCCTCCAGACCCTCATCGTCGATGTCGAAGGAGTAGGCGTCCTTCATGACGAAGTCGCGGCCGCGGATCAGGCCGGCACGAGGACGGGCCTCGTCGCGGTGCTTCGTCTGGATCTGGTACAGGGTCGTCGGCAGATCCTTGTAGGAGGAGTACAGGTCCTTGACGAGAAGGGTGAACATCTCCTCATGGGTCGGGGCGAGGAGGTAGTCGCCGCCCTTGCGGTCCACGACCTTGAAGAGGGTCGGACCGTACTCCTCCCAGCGATTCGTCGCCTTGTAGGGATCCGCGGGCAGGAGGGCCGGGAAGAGCACCTCCTGGGCGCCCATCCGATCCATCTCCTCGCGCACGACGTCCTCGATCTTGCGCAGGACGCGAAGGCCCAGCGGCAGCCAGGTGTAGATGCCGGGCGCCGTGCGGCGCACGTAGCCCGCTCTCACGAGCAGCTTGTGGGAATCGACCTCGGCATCGGCCGGATCTTCACGCAGTGTTCGCAGGAAGTAAGTAGACAGAGTTCTCAGCACCGCTCCAGATTAGTCCACCGGGCCGAAGCACTGCGACTCCGCCCGCCCGCGGCGCACTACGCGGCCCGCGAGGTCTCGAGGAGGCGTCGGCCGACGCGCGCATCCAGTTCCTCCTGAGCGCGCTCAGGGTGCTTGAGGTAGTACCGCTTCGCCCTCCACCCGGGATAGCAGTAGCCGGGAAGCTCCTGATCGAGCAAGGCGAGCACGCCGAGGACCAGGATCGCGCCGAAGAGCAGGGCCACGAGGACGGCTGCGGGCATCGGATCATGGCCCGATGCGATGCGCACGGTCATCCCCCCGACGCCGATCCAGGCGAATCCGACCATGGGCATCGCGGGCCAGATCACCGCCTGCACCTTCGGAATCGCGGCGGTCGACGACCAGGGGTAGAGCCGTTCCAGGGCGATGCGGCGCATGGAACGGGTCAGGCCGAGCCAGATCCAGCCCCAGGCGACGAGGATCGCGATGCCCGTACCGACGAGCATCGCAATCGCGCCCCAATGCGCCATCGCGCACCTCCTTCGGCTGTCGCCCGCTCACCGATGCGCGGGACCCGGCCCAGTCTACTCGGCGCGCGGGACGGGCGAGCCGACGCCGATCAGGCGCAGGCGGCCGAGCGGATGTCGCAGAGCATGCGCATCGTCGACACCGACTCGAGGGCCAGGATCGCGAGGAGGAACCCGTCGGGGGCGTCGTCCCTTGAGGCATGACGCTCCCGCAGGTGGAGGAGCGTACGCCCATTGGGCAGGGGCAGGAGGGCGAAGACGCAGGTGCCCGAGAGCTCATCCTCGTCGCCGAGACCCGGAGCGGGCACCCGCAAGATGAGGCAGGAGTTCTCCTCCCGAGCCACGACCCGCGCCTCATCGCCCTCGTACGCGGCCTCCACGACGCGCCACACCGCTTCGGCCGGTGCATCGATGCGGATGCCCCGATCCACGACGACGCCCGGGGAGGGCACGAGCAGATCGCCGGGAAGCGAGACGGACGCCTCTGAGGCGGTCAGGCCGATCCGTTTCGGGAATCCGGTGGCCCAGGCGCCCAAGGCGGCCCCGGCGAGCCCGAGGGCGAGGGCGTGTCGCTTCTTCATCTTGTCTCCTTAGCTCGTACGGGCTTCGATTCAGCGGATCACGGGAAGGACTTCGACCGAGCCCTCTCCCTCTTCCAACCCCATCTCCTCGGCGAGGGCGTTCGCCATTCGGATGAGGGTCTCGACGATCCGATCCTCGGGAACCGTCTCGACGACCTCGCCGCGGATGAAGATCTGCCCCTTGCCGTTGCCCGAGGCGACGCCGAGATCCGCTTCACGGGCCTCGCCCGGACCGTTCACGACGCATCCCATGACGGCGACGCGAAGCGGAACCTTGAGGTCCTTGAGCCCCTCGGTCACCTCTTCCGCGAGGGTCCACACATCCACCTGGGCGCGGCCGCACGAGGGGCACGAGACGATCTCGAGCGTCCGCTCGCGCAGGCCCATGCACTCGAGGAGCTTCGTGCCGACTTTGATCTCTTCGACCGGCGGCGCGGACAGGGAGACGCGGATCGTGTCCCCGATCCCCTCGGAGAGCAGGACCGAGAAGGCCGAAACGGACTTGATCGTCCCCTGGAAGGCGGGACCGGCCTCGGTGACGCCGAGGTGCAGGGGCCAATCGCCCTTCTCCGACAGCATGCGGTAGGCCTCGATCATCGTGAGGACGTCGTGATGCTTGACGGAGATCTTGAAGTCGTGGAAGTCGTTCTCCTCGAAGAGGGAGGCCTCCCACACGGCCGACTCGACGAGCGCCTCCGGAGTGGCCCTGCCGTGCTTCTTGAGCAGACGCGGGTCGAGCGAGCCGGCGTTCACGCCGATGCGCAGGGAGACCCCCGCGTCCGAGGCCGCCTTGCAGATCTCCTTCACCTGATCGTCGAATTTGCGGATGTTGCCCGGATTCACGCGCACGGCCCCGCAGCCCGCATCGATCGCGGCGAAGACGTACTTGGGATTGAAGTGGATGTCGGCGATGACGGGGATCCGCGACTGCTTCGCGATGATCGGCAGCGCCTCGGCGTCCTTGTCCGTCGGGCAGGCGACGCGGACGATGTCGCATCCGGCGGCGGTGAGCTCGGCGATCTGCTGAAGGGTGGCGCCGATGTCATGCGTCTTCGTCGTCGTCATCGACTGGACGGAAACGGGAGCGCCTCCGCCGACGGGCACCGAACCCACCGAGATCCGGCGGGTCCTCCTACGCGGGAACGGCGTGGGCTTGACGTGGGGCATCCCCAGGGAAATCTCAGTCACCCGGACATTATCGCGCATTCGATCATGAAGGGACGGCCCCGGGAGCGGAGCGGGAGGGTGATGCGGCCCTCACCTCGGTGAACGTTCACTTAGAATGGGGGCGCAGCCGACTCGAAGGAGAGAAATGGAAAACCGCCCGCTCGGATCGACCGGAAGAGACGTCTCGGTCATCGGTCTCGGCACGTGGCAACTCGGAGCGGACTGGGGCGAGGTGACGGCCGATGAGGCCGGGCGCGTCATCGCCTCCTCGCTCGAGTCCGGCGTGACCTTCCTCGACACCGCCGATGTCTACGGCGACGGCCGCTCGGAGTCGATCATCCGAGGCGCATTGGAGGATCTCGGGGAGGCGCGCCCCTTCGTCGCGACCAAGATGGGACGCCGCGTGCCCCAAGCGCCCGAGAACTACACGCCCGAGGCGATGCTCGAGTGGAACGACCGCTCGCGCCGCCTCCTCGGCGTCGACACCCTGGACCTCGTCCAACTCCACTGCCCTCCCACCGAGGTCCTCGCCTCGCCCCGCACCTGGGACGCGCTGAAGCGCATGCGGGACGAAGGGAGGATCGCGGCCTTCGGCGCTTCGGTCGAGACCTGCGAGCAGGCCCTCATCGCGATGGACCACGGCGCCTCCACCATTCAGATCATCTGCAACGTGTTCCGCCGAAAGCCGCTCGATGAAGTCCTGCCCCGCGCCCTCGAGCAGGGCGTCGGCGTCATCGTGCGCGTCCCCCTCGCCTCCGGGCTCCTTTCCGGCAAGTACACGCGCGAAACGCGCTTCGACGCCAAGGACCATCGCAGCTACAACCGGGACGGCTCCGCCTTCGACGTGGGCGAGACTTTCGCGGGCGTCCCCTTCGAGGTCGGAGTCGAGGCGGCCCGGGAGTTCGCCGCCCTTTGCGCCGAGTTCGGGCCCGAAGGCGCCACCCCCGCTCAGGTCGCCCTCAAGTGGCTCATCGAGCGTCCGGGGATCACGACTGTCATCCCCGGGGCACGCTCGCGCGAACAGGCCATCGCCAACGCCTCAGCCGCCCGCCTCCCACGGCTCGCCCCCGCATTGAACGGGGCCCTCGAGGCCCTGTACGAGGAGCGGATCCGCGCTCACGTGCACGACCGCTGGTGAGCGCGGGGCGGGCCCCCTTCAAGGCCCGCCCCGCCCCTCAGCGCAGAGCGTGAGAGGCGATCCAGGCGATCAGGGCGGCCTCGTCCTCGTCGGTGGTCGCCCACGAGACGACGACGCGCACGCACAGGCACGAATCGCCGACCGGCTCCCACTCGTACACCCCGAACTCCTCGATGAGCTCGCGCGCGAGCCCGAGGGGGAGCACGGGGAAGATCTGGTTGGTCGGCGAGGCGATGAGCATGTCGAAGCCTGCCTCGGCGAAGGCCCGCGACAGGCGCGCCGCCCGCTCATTCGCAGTCCTCGTGATCGAGGTGTAGAGGCCGTCGCGGAACATCGTGAGGAACTGAACGCCGAGGAGCCAGCCCTTCGCGAGAAGCGCCCCGTGCGCCTTGATGAGCGTCCGCATCGAACCCGCATGGGCCGCATCCGGGATGACGAGCGCTTCACCGAAGAGCATCCCGCACTTCGTTCCGCCGATCGTGAAGGCGTCGGTCAGCCGGGACAGGTCGGCGAGTGAGACGTCGTTCGCCTCAGATGCCAGGCCGTAGCCCATGCGCGCCCCGTCGACGTACAGGCCGACGCCGAAGGAGCGGCACACGGACGACAGGGCCTCGAGCTGCTCGAGCGAGTAGAGCGTCCCCAGTTCCGTCGGCTGCGAGATGTAGACGAGCCCCGGCTCCGTCATATGCTCCCGCAGCTGCGAATCCCTCCATCCGCGTAGGTAGTCCTCCAAGACCGCGGCGTCCATCCTCCCCTCGTCGGCCGGCAGGGTGACGAGACGATGCCCGAGGTGCTCGACGGCACCGGCCTCATGCGTCGCGATATGACCGGATTCGACGCACACGACCGACTGCCAGGGGCGCACCGCGAAGTCGACGTAGAGGGCATTCACCTGCGTGCCGCCATGGACGAGGTGCACCGCTCCCCCGGGTGCGGCGCACGCCTCGAGGATGAGTTCCGACGCCCGGGCCGTGAGCCCATCGCACCCGTAGCCGTCGAAGGCGCGCGCCCCCAGGGAGGCGAGGTCTTCGAGGATCCGCGGGTGGGCGGAACGCGAGTAATCGTTCGTGAAGGGATGAGCGATGGTCACGGCCGTGTCCTATCGGAGCGTCAGTGGCGAGATGATATCGGCGAGGACGAGAAGCGCCGTCAGAGCGATGAGCGCGGCCGCCACGCACCACGTCAGCGGCATGAGCCTCGCCGTGTCCACGCAAGCGGGCGCATCGCGTCCCCGAAGCCGCGAGTATAGCCCCCGCGCGCCCTCGACCAGCGCACCGGCGATGTGGCCGCCGTCAAGAGGGGGCAGGGGGATGAGGTTGAAGATGCCGAGCGCCATGTTGAGCGAGGCGAGCAGCGACAGGATGACCGCGAGCTTCTGGAGGGCGCCGTCGATGCCGAAAGCGCTCGTGCCGCCGGTGACCTCGCCCGCGATCCGTCCGACGCCGACGATCGACATGAGACCCGAGCCGTCGCGCTCCGTGCCGGTCACCAGCGCCGCCCCCACGTCCCATGCGGCCGCGGGCAGCCTCACGATGGCCGAGGCGGTCCCTCCCGCGAGGCGCGCATACGCCGCAAGGGTCTCGGGCAGACCCGCCCGGCGGCGCTCGAGAGCGGAGGCGACGCCGAGGACATGAGCCCCCTGGGGCGTCTCGACCGCGCGGAGGCGCACGCTCGCATTTCGCCCCTCACGACTGTAGGAGACCTCCATCTCCTCGCCGCCGCTCGCCGCCACGAGTTCCTGGAAGCGCCTCCAGTCCTCGACCGCCCGCCCGTCGACCGCCACGATCGTGTCTCCCGCCTGAAGGCCCGCCTCGTGCGCGGGCCCGGGAAGCTCTCCGAGCGAGGAGGAGACGCTCGGCGACACGGACTCCAGGGTGAGGCTCGGCGCCGGTGAACCGATCCCGATCATCGCGCCCATCAGGAAGACGAGGGCGAGGACGAGATTGACGAGCGGGCCGCAGACCATGACGATCGCCTTGCGCCACCACGACAGGCGGTGGAAGGCCCTGTGCTCGCAGCCGAGCGGAACCTCCTCGCGGGAGGCGATTCGTGCCTCCTCGGCGAGAGTGGGCCTCCCATCGCGCCGCGTCCGTTTCCGGGTCGGCGAGCCCGGCCCGAACATCCCCAGGATCCGGACGTATCCGCCGAGCGGGAGCGCCCGGATCGCGTACACCGTCGAAGCGCGCTCCCGCTTCCACAGCGCGGGCCCGAAGCCCACCGCGAACTCGGGGACGAGCGCTCCGAAGCGCTTGGCCGGCAGGAGGTGGCCCAATTCGTGAAGGGCGACGGACAGGACCAGGCCCACGAGGATCGCCCCGATCCCCCAAAGCGACCCGCTCACGCCCGGCGTCCTCGCGATGCGTATTCGCGCGCGCGAGAGCGCGCCCATTCCTGGACGCCCATGACGTCGTCGAGGGTCGGATCCGCGATCCCCTCGTGGGCGAGGAGGACCTCCTCGAGGGAGTCGACGATCTCGAGCCATTCGAGTCGCCCCTTCAAGAAGGCGTCGACGAAGACCTCGTTCGCCGCGTTATAGACCGCCGGATGCGTCGCAGAAGCCGCAACGGCCGCGCGGGCCAGCCCCACCGCTGCGAAGGTCTCCTCGTCGATCGCCTCGAAAGTCCATCCCTGGGGATCGGACCACGTGAGCGGGCGTTCGATCCCGGGGAGTCGTTCCGGCCAGGTCAGTCCGAGGGCGATCGGCAGGCGCATGTCCGGTGGAGAGGCCTGGAGGGTCGTCGCGCCGTCGATCCAGGTCACCATCGAGTGCACGATGGACTGCGGGTGCACGGTGGTGAGGACGTGCTCGGGGGCGACGTCGAAGAGGAGATGCGCCTCGATGAGTTCGAGGCCCTTGTTCACGAGCGTGGAGGAGTTGATCGTGACGACCGGCCCCATGTTCCACGTCGGATGCGCGAGCGCCTGCTCAGCCGTCACGCCGCGGAGCTCCGCCCGCCGTTTGCCGCGGAATGGGCCCCCGGATGCGGTCAGGATGAGATCGGCGACCTCGCTGCGCCCCGAGAGCACGGGCGAGCACAAGCCCCTCTCGTGCACCCCCGAGGCGAGGGCCTGCGCGATGGCCGAGTGCTCGGAATCGACCGGGACGATCTGACCGGGGCGCCGACACGCCCTCTTGACGAGGTGACCGCCGACGACGAGGGATTCCTTGTTCGCGAGCGCGAGGCGCGCCCCCGATCGCAGCGCGGCGAGGGTCGGCTCGAGGCCGACTCCCCCGGTGATGCCGTTGAGCACCGTTCCCTCGGGCACGAGGGCGGCAAGCTCGCTCGCAGCCTCATCGCCCTCGCGGATATCGGGGGCGGCATTCGGATCGAGGGTCCGGATCAGCTCTGCGAGTTCGGCTGCGCGAGGAGCGGCGACCCCGACGAGGGGAACGGCGAACTCCACCGCTTGGCGGGCCAGGAGTTCGAGGTCACCTCCCCCTGCGGCCAGGGCGACGACCTCGAAGCGGTGGGGGTGCTGACGCACCACGTCCAGCGCCTGCGTGCCGATCGACCCGGTCGATCCCAGGATGACGATCCGACGGGGGGCGTCAACGGTGAGCATGGTGCTCATTCGACGGCGAGCAGGATTTCGACGGCGCGACCGAGGTAGGCGTCGACCGGGCCCTCGGCGTAGGCTTTCTTCCCCCGAGCGGGACGGAACACCGAGAAGCGAACCTCATCGACGCCGAGCGGCTCGCCCGCATCGAAATAGGCGGCGAGGCGGTCGAGGAGGTCGTCGACTGCGGCTTTGTCGTAGCCCCGACCCGATTCCGGGTTCGCGAAGCGCTCGCCGCGAGGGCGCAGGAGCCGCTCATAGAGCGTCGTCGCCCGATCGGCGACCTTCTCCAGCCACGCCGACTCGCCGTTCACCGCGACGTGGTCGGCGCGATCGCGCTGCACGAAGGCGGCTTCGAGGCGATTCATCGCCGCGTCGACGGCGTCGACTCGATATCCCCGGCGCTTGAGGGGGAAGGTCGCCTGACGGACCTGCTGGGCCGAGAACTGCTCAGCGGGGACCCCGCCCTCGTACGCACGGCGCGCATCCTCGAAGAAGGCATCCACGCGGTCCGGCGCGTAACCATGCTTCCAAAAACCCGTCATGGGGAATGCGTCACTCATCGAGTCCCTTGCTTCCTTCCCGAAGTGTTCGGCTCCGCGGTTCTCAAGGAGTCCTTCACCGCCGTGGCGAGCTGGCCGCACGCGCCGTCGATGTCGGATCCGCGAGTGTCGCGGATCGAGGTTGAGATCCCATTGTCGCGCAGAGTCGCGACAAATGCGTCCTGCGCTCGCCGTGTCGAGGCCGTCCAGATCGTGCCCGGCGTCGGATTCAACGGGATCGGATTGACATGCGCCCAGCCCCTGCCGCGCGCATTGAGTTCATCGGCGAGGAGCTTCGCGCGCCTCACCTGATCGTTCATGTCCTTGATGAGCGCGTATTCGATCGACACGCGCCTGCCCGTGGCGAGGAAGTAGCGGCGCGCCGCATCGAGCAGCTCCGCCACCTTCCAGCGCGAGTTCACCGGGATGAGGTCGTCGCGCAGATCGTCGTCGGGGGCGTGGAGCGAGACGGCGAGGGTGACCGCAAGCCCCTCCCCGGCGAGCTTGTCGATCGCGGGGACGAGGCCGACCGTCGACACCGTGATGGAGCGGGCCGACATCCCGAAGCCCTCGGGGCTCGGGTCGATGAGCCGGTGCAAGGCCCCGATGACGGACTTGTAATTCGCCAGGGGCTCCCCCATGCCCATGAACACGACGTTCGAGAGGCGGCCCGGCCCGCCCGCGAGCTCGCCGTCGCGGCATGCGAGCTGAGCATGACGCACCTGATCGATGATCTCGGCGGTCGAGAGATTGCGCGTCAGGCCCATCTGCCCGGTCGCGCAGAAAGGGCAGGCCATTCCGCAGCCCGCCTGGGACGAGACGCACAGCGTCGTCCGCTGAGGATAGCGCATGAGGACCGATTCGACCGTGGCGCCGTCGAAGAGCCTCCACAGGTCCTTGAGGGTCGTCCCCCTGTCGGCCCGTTGAGTGACGACCCGCTCGACGACGGGCGGCAGCAGTGAGGCGACGGCCTCGCGCATGGAGGCGGGGATGTCCGTCATTCGCTCGGGATCCGCGGTGAAACGGTCGAAGTAGTGCCGTGACAGCTGATCGGCGCGGAACGCGGGCAGGCCCAGGTCCTTGAGGGCGCTCTTCCGGGCCGACAGATCGAGGTCCACAAGATGCGCCGGAGCCTTCCCCCGTCGCCGCGGGGCGAAGGAGAGAATCGGCTTGGCGTCCGGGCTCGAGGCACCCTCGGGCGGCTGATCGGTCGGACGCACCTCATGACGGGGCGTACCAGCAGGGGCAGTCACGGGGCTCCTAGAAGGCGAGGGTGTAGACGAGGTGCATGAAGGGGGCGACCATCAGAAGGGCGTCGAGACGATCGAGCAGTCCGCCGTGCCCGGGCAGCAAGCTCGACATGTCCTTGAGGCCCGTTTCGCGCTTGATGAGCGACTCGGTGAGGTCCCCGATCGTGCCGATCACGCATGCGCCGATGCCTGCGAGCAATCCGAAGGCCCAGTGGGCGTCGAAGGCGATGAAGCATCCCACTCCCACGGCGATCGTCGCGAGGGCGGAGCCGATGAACCCCTCCCATGACTTCTTCGGCGAGAGGCGGGGCGCCATGGGATGCTTCCCGAGCATCACGCCAGCGGCCCAACCGCCCGTGTCGCTCGCCACCACGAGAGCGACGTAGACGAGGATGAGCCGGGGGTTGGAATCCCTCAGCATCAAGAGGACGAAGGACGCGAGGAAAGGCACGTACACCGCGGCGAAGACCGAGGAGACGACATCGCTGACCCGCCCGTTCGCTTCGGGATCGAGGATCCGCCACGCGACGCAGGCGAACACCGTCGCATAGAGGGCGAAGAGGAGCGCCTCGGCACCGAGGGTCCACGCGCACACCGCCATGCCGATCGCGCCCACGTAGAGCGGAGCCATGGTGAGATGCGTGCCCAGGCGCGCGAACGCGCCGCCGAGCTCCCACAGGGCGCCGAGGATGAGAAGGCAGATGACGCCGACGAACACGGCGGGCGCGAAGAAGAGGGGGACGCCCACCGCGGCGATCAGCACGACCCCCGTCGTGATGGCGGCGGGCAGATTACGGCCGGCGCGACCGGTCGCCGCGAGAGGCTCCCCCTCCCGAGTCGGAAGCGGACGCAGGATCCGACTCGGGAGCGAGGGGGGATTCATCGGGCTCACAGGGTCAGGAGTTCGCTTTCCTTCGAGGCGAGGAGCTTGTCGATCTGATCGACGTGGCTCTTCGTCGTCGCTTCGAGGCTCTTCTCGGCGCGATCGACCTCGTCCTCCCCGGCCTCGCCGTCCTTCTTCAGACGATCGAGGGACTCCTTCGCCTTACGGCGGACGTTGCGCACGGAAACGCGCGCGTCCTCGGCCTTCGTCTTCGCCAGCTTCACGTACTCCCGGCGGCGCTCCTCGGTGAGGGCGGGCAGGACCACGCGGATCACGTTCCCATCGTCCGTCGGGTTCACACCGAGATCGGACTCGCGCAGGGCCTTGAGGATCTCGGCGGTGGCGGTCCGGTCGAAGGGCGAGATGAGGACGGTGCGCGCCTCCGGGATCTGGAAGGAGGCGAGCTGCTGCATGGGCGTCGGCGCGCCGTAGTAGTCGACGAGGATCTTGTCGAACATCCCCGAATTCGCACGGCCTGTCCGGATGTTCCCGAACTCGCCCGACGCCGCCTCAACGGCGCGATCCATCTTGTCCTCAGCCTCGAGGAGAATGTCATCGATCACTGGTGGCTCCTATGTCTTTCAGTCTTCGGCATTGACAAGAGTACCGATTCCCTCGCCGAGGAGGGCCGCGGTCACGTTTCCGGGTTCGGACATTCCGAAGATCCGCATCGTCAGTCCATTGTCCCTGCACAGGGCCAATGCCGTCGCATCGACGACCTTGAGTTCGCGTGCGAGGGCCTCGGAGTAGGTGACGTGGTCGAGTTTTCGGGCCTCGGGATTCGTCCGGGGATCCGCGTCGTAGACCCCGTCCACGCCGTTCTTCGCGACGAGGATCTCATCGCAGTGCGTCTCAAGAGCGCGCTGCGCCGAAACGGTGTCCGTGGAGAAGAAGGGCATGCCCGCCCCGGCTCCGAAGATCACCACGCGCCCCTTGTCCAAGTGACGGATCGCGCGCAGGGGGATGTAGGGCTCGGCCACCTGGGTCATCGTGATCGCGGACTGCACGCGCGCGGGAACGCCCGACTGCTCGATGAAGTCCTGGAGCGCCAGCGCGTTCATGACCGTACCGAGCATGCCCATGTAGTCGGCGCGCGAGCGGTCCATCCCCGCGCGGGCGAGCTCGGCCCCGCGGAAGAAGTTGCCGCCGCCGACGACGACCGCGACCTCGACGCCGCGCCGGACGGCGGTGGCGATCTGACGGGCGATGTCCCTGACGATCGTCGGGTCGAGGCCGACGGCGCCGCCGCCGAACGCCTCTCCCGAGAGCTTGAGAAGGACCCTACGGGGCTTTGCCATGACTGGATCTCCTTGTGGTGAAAATTCCGGAAAGGGGCTCATGCACCGCGATGGCCCCGCCCGAAGGGCGGGGCCATCGACCTTGGCTCAGGCTCCGACGTGAACGCGGACGAACTCCGTCACGGTCGCGCCCGCCTCGGCGAGCACCTTGCCGACCGACTTCGAAGGATCGCGCGCGAAGGCCTGATCGACCAGGCAGTTGTCCTTGAAGTAGGCCTCGAGGCGGCCGGTGACGATCTTGTCGACGATGTTCTCCGGCTTGCCCTCCTCGAGGGTGATCTTCACGAGGGTCTGACGCTCCTTCTCGAGGACGTCGGCCGGGACGTGGTCACGATCGAGGTAAGCGGGCATGTAGGCCGCGACGTGCATCGCGATGTCGTGGGCGACGGCCGCGCCGGCGGCATCGGTCACGACGAAGACGCCGACCTGCGGGGGCAGGTCCGGGCTGGTCTGGTGGAGGTAGAGGTCGACGTTCTCGCCCTCGACGCGGACCACGCGGCGGATCTCGAGCTTCTCGCCGATGACGGCGGCCATGCCGTTGAGCTTGTCCTGGACGGTCTCGTCACCCATGGGGGCGGCGAGCAGGGACTCGAGGTCGGCCGCCTTCGAGGCGACCGCGGCCGCGAGGACCTCGTTCGCGAAATCGATGAACTTCTGGTTCTTCGCGACGAAGTCGGTCTCGGAGTTCACCTCGACGAGGACGCCGACGCCCCCCTCGACCTGGGCGGCGAGAAGGCCCGCGGAGGCCTGACGGCCCTCGCGCTTGGAGAGGGACTTCAGGCCCTTCAGGCGGATGATCTCAAGCGCCTTCTCGGCGTCGCCGTCGGCCTCGGTGAGAGCCTTCTTGACGTCCATCATTCCGGCGCCGGTCTGCTCGCGCAGCGCCTTCACGTCGGCAGCGGTGAAATTCGCCATTGACGTTTCCTTTCGTTCCGGTGGGGCTCAGTCCTGGGCGGGGGTCTCGGCCGCGGCGGCCGGTTCCTCGGCAGCGGGGGCCTCAGCTGCGGGGGCCTCAGCGGCCTCCCCCTCAAGGAGCTCGCGCTCCCACTCGGCGAGGGGCTCTGCGACGGTCTCGGCCGAGTCGGCCGACTTGCGGGTCTCGGAGCGCGCGAGGAGGCCCTCGGCGACGGCGTCGGCGATCACGCGGGTGAGGAGGGCGACGGCGCGGATGGCGTCATCGTTGCCCGGAATGCGGTAGTCGACCTCGTCCGGATCCGCGTTCGTGTCGAGGATCGCGACGATCGGGATGTTGAGCTTGCGGGCCTCGGAGACCGCGAGGTGCTCCTTCTTGGGGTCCACGATCCACACGGCGGAGGGGACCTTCGCCATGTCGCGGATGCCGCCGAGCGTGCGCGAGAGCTTGTCCTTCTCGCGGCGCATCATGAGGAGTTCCTTCTTGGTGCGGCCTGAGGAGGCGACGTCGTCGAAGTCGATCTGCTCGAGCTCCTTGAGGCGCTGGAGGCGCTTGGAGACGGTCGAGAAGTTGGTGAGCATGCCGCCGAGCCAACGGTGGTTCACGTAGGGCATGCCCACGCGCTGCGCCTGCTCCGCGACGGCCTCCTGGGCCTGCTTCTTCGTGCCGACGAAGAGGATCGAACCGCCGTGGGCGACCGTCTGCTTGACGAAGTCGTAGGCGATGTCGATATCGGCGATCGTCTGCTGGAGATCGATGATGTAGATGCCGTTGCGCTCGGTGAGGATGAAGCGCTTCATCTTCGGGTTCCAACGGCGGGTCTGGTGCCCGAAGTGGACGCCGGACTCGAGGAGCTGACGCATGGTAACGACTGCCATGATCGTCCTTCCCCCGCTCGTGCGGGATCGTGGGAGCGGACTCCCGATTCGGTTGCCGCCCCGGCGGTGTCGCCGGGGCCCTAGCGCCGTGACCGTCGAGAGCCTCCGAAGAGGACCGGATCGACGCGTCCCGACCGATCGGACGATGCGGTGCGGAAACGGCGCGCGAAGTCACCTGCACGCAGGTGCCCGTCCAGTCTAGACCATGCGCGATGCCCCTCTCGGGGCCCGGCTTGTGACCCTCGTCGCTCGCCGCATCCACAGCCGCATCCCGACCGCCCTCGTCCACAATCGTGAAGCGGCGGCCGAGCCGGGCGCATCCCTGCCGTCGATCATGGAGGCATGCACCGCATGCTCGCCCTCCTCGTCCCCCTCATGGCGCCGATGCTCCTCGTCCAGCCTTCACAAGGGCTCGAGGCGCCTGCGCCGTGGCGGTGGCCCGCAACTCAACGGGTCGCGGTCGCACGGCCCTTCGACCCGCCGCCGCAGCCCTGGTTGAGAGGGCACCGCGGAGTCGACCTCGATCTCGACGCAGGGGCGGTGATCCTCGCCCCCGCACCGGGGCGCGTCGCCTTCGCGGGGCTCGTGGCCGGCAAGCCGGTCCTGGCGCTCTCGCACGGCCGGATCCGCTCCACCTACGAGCCCGTCGTCGCGCTCGTCGAGGTCGGCGAGCAGGTCCGAGCGGGCCAGGCGGTCGCCGTCCTCGTCGATGGGCACGAACCCTCGGGACTGCATTGGGGCGCGAAAGTCGAGGGCGATCACTACATCGATCCGCTCCGGATGCTGCAGGGCCCCCTCGGGCTCAAGCCCTGGCAGTGACGAGGATGCGGCGCGGGCCTCAGGCCCGCGGGTGCGCCTGCCGGTAGATCGCCGCGAGGCGCGCAGAATCGACGTGCGTGTAGCGCTGAGTGGTCTGCAGGGAGGAATGACCGAGGATCTCCTGGACCGTGCGCAGGTCCGCCCCGCCCTGCAGGAGGTGCGTCGCCGCCGAATGCCGGAGCGCATGGGGGGCCAGATCCGATACGCCGGCGCGACCGGTTTCGACGTGAAGCATCTTGCGCACGACCCGAGGATCGATCCGGCCCCCGCGCTCGCCGAGGAACAGGGCTCGGCCGGATCGCGCATTCGCGAACTCGGGCCGACCCCGATCAATCCACTCCCCGATGGCCTGCGCCGCCAGGAGTGACAGCGGAACGATCCGTTCCTTGTCGCCCTTCCCGATGACGCGGGCCGTCTTCGCGAGGACGTCCACCGAATCGAGGTCGAGTCCGCTCAGCTCGCTCACCCGCATCCCCGAGGCGTAGATCGTCTCGAGGATCGCCCAATCGCGCAGGTCCTTCGACCCCTCGTCGGCCCTGCTCCTGGCATCCTCCAGGAGACGATCCGCATCCCCCGCCGACAGGATGCGCGGCAGCCTCTGATCGGGACGCGCGCTCTGGAGGCCCGCCGAGGGATCCGCCTTCAAGAAGCCCCGTTCGGCGGCCCACGCGCAGAAGTTGCGCACGGCGGCGGTGCGGCGCGAGAGGGTCGAGCGCGACGCCCCCTGCTCGGCCTGGCCCCCCAGCCACAGGCGGATGCGCCGGGTGGTCAGACGCAGGGCGATCTGCTCCCACGGGGCGTCCTCAGCGAGGCCGAGCGCACTCCACAGCGCGCCGAGATCCCCCGAGTAGGCGCGGATCGTATTCGCCGCGAGCCCCCTGGTGTGAGCCAGGTGGTCGCTCCACTGCTCGATCGCTCCGCCGCTCATGGGCCCAGCCTAACGCCGGCGCCCCCACCCCCTCGTCGATGAAGCGACGAGCCCGCACAGTTCGAGCTCGGCGAGAGCGGCGACGACCTCGCGCTCGGACAGGCCCGATGCGCGCGTCACCCTGGCAAGCGTCGTCCTCGAGGCCTTCGGCAGGGCTTCGTACACGCGCCGCGTGTTCGGGGCAAGGGCGGCGATCCCCCGGTCCTCCTCCACCGGCTCGCCGAAGAGCGCGCCCTGTTCGAGGGACTCGAAGGGGAAGGCGAGCTCGTGCGCATCATGTCCGTCCCGGACCAGGGTCGCCCCGTTGCGGATGAGCTCATGGCACCCGCTCGATGAAGCCGAGCTCACCGGTCCCGGCACCGCTCCGACCGGGCGCCCCATCTCCATCGCGCGCCTGGCGGTGGCCAGGGCTCCGGAGCGCGCTCCCGCTTCGACGACGACGGTGGCCCGGCTCAGGGCGGCGATGAGGCGGTTCCTCGAGAGGAATCTCCACTTCGCGGGTCTCCACGACGGAGGGCACTCGCTCACGAGTGCGCCGCCCTCGGAGAGGATCTTGCGGAAGTCCTCGATATGGGCCTGCGGATAGGGTTGTTCAAGGCCTCCGGCCATGATCGCCGCCGTGCGCCCGTGGAGGGCGAGGGCTCCCCGGTGCGCGGCGATGTCGATGCCGAAGGCGCCCCCGGACACCACCGCGATCCCCTCCTCGGCGAGCTGCGCGGCGATGTCCGTCGCCGTCCTGGAGCCGGCGGCCGTGGCGGCGCGCGAACCGACGAGGGCGACGGCGCGCTCTCCGGGAAGGGCGCCGAGCACCCAGATGCCGATCGGCGCGCGCTCCCCCAGGTCCTCGAGGGGCGCCGGCCATTCGGGATCACCGGGGATGAGGAAGTCTCCCCCGAGCCGGTGCACGGCATCGAGTTCGCGCCCGGCATCGGCGACCGCGATCCTCGCCCGCCATCGTTCGTGCGCCTCCCGCCACTTCGGGCTCAGGGCGCGCAATGGGCCGGGAAGCGCTCCGGGGCGCGCCGCGCGCGCCCAGCGGATCGCCTCCTCGTCTCCGAGGGCGCTGCGCAGGGCCGCCGCATGCGGATCCTCGGGTTCGACGATGCAGGTCCACCAGGCCGCCCGCAGGCGCTCCTCATCAGTCGTCGACATCGCGTCCTCCATTCCTCAGGCTGAGCGCCCGGACGAGGTCCGCTTCGCCCGGGCGGTCCCGGCCCTCCAGGTCGGCCAGGGTGCGCATGAGCCGCAGGACCCGGTCCGCTCCGCGCATCGTGAGGTGCCGCTCGTCCACCGCCCGGTCGAGGCGTTCGATGAGAGCCGCGGGCATCCGGCCGTGCCTTCTCAACCAGGCCCCCGGCAGTTCCGCGTTGAGCGAGTAGCCGCTGCCCGCGAGGCGATCCCTCATCCGCCGACGCGCCTCCTCCACTCGCAGGCGGACCTCGGCTGAGCCCCGCGCCCGGCTCATGCGCAGGTCCGCCCTGGTGGGCTGGCGCATCTCGACGGTGATGTCGATCCGATCGAGCAGGGGCCCGGACAGGCGCGACATGTAGCGGCGGCGCTGGAGCGAGGAGCACCTGCATGCCCGTCCCGCGCCGCCGCACGGGCACGGATTCGAGGCGAGCACCAGTTGGAATCCCGCCGGATAGCGGGCCCGCCCTTTGGAGCGGTGGATCGTGATCGCGCGTTCTTCGAGGGGCTGCCTCAGGGCGTCGAGCACCGAGGGGGCGAATTCGGCGGCCTCGTCGAGGAAGAGGACGCCGCCGTGCGCGAGGGAGACCGCGCCCGGCAGTGCGACCCCCGATCCTCCGCCGATGAGCGAGGGCGTGGAGGCCGAATGATGCGGCGCTTGGAACGGGGGCCTGCGCAGCAGCGCCCCCTCTTCGCCGAGGGCCCCCGCCAGGGAATGGAGCGCCGTCACCTCGAGCGCGAGCGCGTCATCGAGGTCGGGCAGGACTGAGGGAAGACGCGATGCCAGCATGGTCTTGCCCGATCCCGGTTCGCCGATGAGGAGCAGGTGGTGGCCTCCGGCGGCGGCCACCTCGAGGGCGTCGATCGCTTGGTCCTGACCGCGTACGTCGAAAAGGTCGAGCTCGGGATGAGGGGGCGTGCGCGGCTGCGGCGCGGCATGAGGGGCCCCCGTTCTCACGGCCCTGCGCGCCGCTCCCCCGGCCGCGCCGACGAGGTCGGCGAGATGCTCGAAGGCGAGGACCTCGATGCCTGAGATGAGCCCCGCTTCGTGGGCCGAAGGCGCGGGCACGATCACGCGTCGCGCGCCCAGGCCCTTCGCCGCCGCGACTCCGGGCAGGATGCCGCGGACGGGGCGCAGGCCGCCGTCGAGTCCGAGCTCGCCGATGAGGACGGCGCCCTCGAAGAGGGCCGGCGAGATCCTTCCGGAGGCCAGGAGGACCGACATCGCGATCGCCAGGTCGAATCCCGACCCGGACTTCGCGAGTCCCGCGGGTGAGAGGTTGACCGTGATGCGCCGGTCGAGGACTTCAAGATCGGAGGATTGCAATGCGGAGCGGACCCTGTCCTTGGCCTCTCTGAGGGCCGCATCGGGCAGCCCGACGAGCGTGAATCCGACGAGGCCGCGCCCGATGTGCGCCTCGACGTCGACGAGGTGCCCCTCGAGTCCGATGAGTGCGAGCGAGGTGACCGAAGCGGTGCGGACGTTCATGAGATCGACCGGACCCATTCGGTCGTCGCGCCGAAGGCGCGCAGGTCAGCGGCGACGGGAGCGGCGATCACCTCGTGACGGCGGCCTCGCGGCACGGTGAACGCGATGACGTCTATCCGTATCGGCCGGCGGGTCGCATGCGCCCTGGCCCAGGCGATCGCAAGACGGCGGAGCTTGGCGACCTTGACCGGATCGACGGATTCGAGTGCGGATCCGAAGGAGTCCCCGATCCGCGTGCGGACTTCGACGATGACGAGCTCGCGCGCATCGCGGGCCACGAGGTCGAGTTCTCCGCGCGGCCCGTCGCGCCAGTTCCGGTCGAGGATCTCCAAGCCCTCCTCGTCGAGGATGCGGGCCGCCGTGCATTCTCCGAGCGCTCCGAGCGCGCGTCGATGATCGATTCCCATGCGCCACCTCCGAGGCGATCCTCGTCGGGAAGGCGCTCCGGCGCCGGTCGGCGCCGCTCGGAGTGTGGATGGGCGGGGCCGGGTCCGGGTTGTGGACGGCGGGCTCGAGGTCTTCAGGGGATGTCGAGCTCGGGCTTCGACAGCTCCTCGACGTTGACGTCCTTGTAGGTGATGACTCTCACTGAGCGGACGAAGCGGGACGAGCGGTAGATGTCCCACACCCATGCGTCCGTGAGCGTGAGTTCGAAGAAGACGTCCCCGCCCACGGGGCGGGCCTGCACATCCACCTGATTGCACAGGTAGAAGCGGCGCTCGGTCTCGACTACGTACTTGAACAGGCCGATGACGTCGCGGTACTCGCGGAACAGCTCGAGCTCCAGCGCGTTCTCGTATCCTTCGATGTCCTCACTCACTCCTCAATGATGCCTTGCTGAGGCGCGAAGAGCATCATCGCGACGCGCCGGGGAGCCGCCATGAGCGCCGGTGCAACTGCGAAGGGCCGTGGCGCCGAAGGCCCTCGACATGCGCCGGGGACGCGTAGCCCTTGTTCCGCTCCCAGGCGTATCCGGGATCATCGAGTCCGCACATGAACTCATCCCGGGCGACCTTCGCGAGGATCGAAGCCGCCGCTACGATCGTGCAGCTCGCATCTGCTTTGACTTTCGTCACCACCGGGGGTGTCCCGATCTGCTCCAGGACGGGCCCGTCGAGTTCTGCGAGGAGATCGTCCGGGGGCGTGAGCCAGTCGTGGGATCCGTCGAGGAGGACGAGGGCGGGGGCGCCGATGAGCCGGGTGAGGTCCTCGAGGGCGCGCATGCCCGCGAGACGCAGAGCGGGAATGATCCCGAAATGATCGATCTCCTCATTCGAGGCCCAGCCCACCGCATGGGCCGCCGCCCACTCGCGAAGGGGTTCGACGAGGTCCGCGCGCCTGCGGGGCGAGAGGAGCTTGGAATCGGCCAGTCCCTGCGGGGGCTCTGGCTCGCCGCCCAGCAGGGCGCATGCGCCGACGGCGACCGGCCCTGCGAGCGCTCCCCGCCCGACTTCGTCCATGGCGACGAGCGGGGCGCCCTGAGCGAGGAGCTCGAGTTCCGTCTCACGCGTCGCGAATGCGCGGGTCACCGACTCGCACCGGCGAAGGGGCCGGGCTCGCTCAGGCCCCACTTCCAGTTCGAGATGGGCCAGATGACGGCCTGGACAGTGCCGACGACCGAGGAGACGGGGACGAAGGGGCTCTGCCCCCCGCCCTGGTGGTAGCGCGAGTCCGCCGAATTGCCGCGGTTGTCGCCCATGACCCACAGGGTGCCTTCGGGGACGACCACGTCGAAGGGGAAGGCGGAGGGGACCTGGCCGGGTGCGAGGTAGGGTTCATCGATCGCGACGCCGTTGACCTTCAGGACCCCGTCGTCCCCGCAGCTCACGCGGTCTCCGCCGATGCCGATGACGCGCTTGACCAGGGTCTGCTCGCCGCCGCTCGGTACGAGGCCGACGAATTCCCCGATGGTCTGGAGCGCCGTTCGCGATTGCGCGGGGGCCGAGATCCAGCCGAGTGAATCGTGGAAGACGACCACATCGCCCCGTTCGATCGTGCCCCGGAGGCCGTCGATGCGCGACACGGCGATCTTGTCATCGACTTTGAGCGTGTCATTCATCGAGGGCGAGGGGATCCAGAAGACTTGAACGACGAAGGCCCTGAGCAGGGTGGAGATGACGAGGGCGATGACGAGGACGAGGCCGAGCTCGCGGAGGAGGGCGAGCGGTCCTGAGGCCGCACGTTTCTTCGGGGGCGCAGCCCTGTGCATCGCGTCCATGCGCGAGGATGCGGGATCCCTGTGTGTGGCGTTCATTCAGCTCCTTAGTCCTGTCGCTCATGCGCGGCGCCCGGCACCCCTTCCGGGAACCGGGCGCCGCGGTTCGTTCTTACGCGATCACTCCGCGCTTCCCGAACGGTGCTCCTTGATCTTGGCAGCCTTGCCGTGGCGCTCACGCAGGTAGTAGAGCTTCGCACGACGGACGTCACCCTTGGTGACGACTTCGAGGCGGTCGATCGTGGGGGCGTGGAGCGGGAAGGTGCGCTCGACGCCGACACCGAAGGAGACCTTGCGGACGGTGAAGGTCTCAGAGACTCCGTGTCCGCGGCGGGCGAGCACGACGCCCTGGAAGACCTGGATACGGGAACGGCTGCCCTCGATGACCTTCACGTGCACCTTGACGGTGTCACCGGCGCGGAAGGCCGGAAGATCGGTGCGGAGGGAAGCGGCGTCGACTGCGTCCAGCTTCTGCATGTGTACTCCTCAACGCGCGCGCCGCAGGTCGTTCGCGTCAGATTCGGCAGGTCGGGCCTGCGTTTTTCGAGCGCCGCATTCGTGCGGACGTCCCCCCGCGGCAGGCTGCGTCCGAATGCGACCCGATCAGTGTGCCACAAATCGCGGTCGAAGCTCGTGACTCACGTCGCGAAAGGGGCCCTGAGCTTCGTGAGATCGCGCACGAGGACGACATCGTGGTTGCGCACTCCTCCGACGGTGAAGGTCCGCCGTCCTTTCTTCACGAAGCCGTGCTTGCGGTAGAACCTCTGGGCTCTGGTGTTGACGCTGTTGGTCCCCAAGACGATCCGTGCAGCCCGGGAGTGCCCGGCCGCGTCTTCGACGGCGCTTTCGAGGAGGGCCCCCGCGAGTCCCGTTCCGCGCCAGGGGGCGTCCGCGTAGCACTTGGACAGATAGGCGTCCCCGGCTTCGATCTTGCCGGGGCGGAGCATATCGGCGCCGATCGCGTCGTCTCCGGTGCGGACGAGGGAATAGCCGCCGGCCCGGCCGTCGACGAATGCCAGGAGGATCCGGTCCTCCGGATTCGCCAGATGCTCGGCGAAGGCCTCTTCACTGAGCTCGTCCGCCATGAAGGCCTCGATCGCCTCGGCGGGGAGGCCGGGCGGGCAGGCGTCGGGGAAGGTCCGTGCGGCGAGTTCGGCGATGATTCCGGCTTCGTCGGCGCGGGCCGGTCGGATTTCGAGATGATGCGGTCCCTCATCGGTGAGGAGGACCCCGGCTCTGGCGAGTGTCGTCCGATCGGCCGAGTCGAGGGCGTCGAGGACGAGGCCGCCGACCATGTCCGGCCGCCGCTTCGCGGTCCGTTCGAGGGCCCGGTCCCGCCGCCACCTGGCGATCGCGGCGTGATCGCCGCCCAGGAGGACCGCGGGCACCTCGAGTTCCCTCCAGGTGCGGGGCTTCGTGTACGCCGGGTATTCGAGGAGCCCGTCGGAATGCGATTCTTCGACGATGGACTCGGGATTGCCCATGAATCCGTCGAGCAGGCGGGTGACCGCCTCGACGAGGACGAGCGCGGCGGCCTCGCCGCCGTTGAGCACGTAGTCGCCGATCGAGTATTCGAGGACTTCGAGTCCGCGCTCCCGGTAATGGTCGGCGACGCGCTGATCGATGCCCTCGTAGCGTCCGCAGGCGATGATGAGGTGCCCCGCAGCGGCGAGGTCCGCGGCCATCGCCTGCGTGAGCGGAGTCCCCGAGGGGGCGGGGATCGCGAGCACGGTGCGCGACGGCCCGGATCGGGCGCCCTCGAGGGCGTACGGCGCGCCTTCGAGGAGCTCATCGATGGCCTCCCCCCACACGGTCGGCATCATCACCATCCCGGCTCCTCCGCCGTACGGGGTGTCGTCGACGCTTCGGTGCCGGTCGTGCGTCCACTGGCGCAGGTCGTGCACGTGCGCCTCGACGAGGCCCGCTTCTCCGGCCTTCCCCAGGAGGGACAGTCCGAGTGGGGCGAAATAGTCGGGGAAGATGGAAACGAGGTCGATCCTCATCGCGCGTCCCGGTCCCCCGCATCGACGGCGTCGTCGTCGAAGAGCCCCGGCGGCGGGTCGATGAGCACGGTGCGGCCTTCGAGGTCCACCTCGGGCACGAGCGCTTTGACGAAGGGGACCATCACCTCGCCCCGAGGGGTCTTGACGAGGAGCAGGTCCTGGGCGGAGCCGAAACGGAATCCCGACACCGTCCCGAGTTCATCGTCCCTCGGGGTCACGGCGCTGAATCCCACGAGCTCGTGGGGGTACCAGGCGTCTTCCTCCGCGCGTTCCTCGACGAGGAGGGCGCGTCCGCGCAGGGCCTCCGCATCCTCCCGGCTCCTGAGCTCCTCGAAGGAGACGAGGAGTCTGCCCTTGTGCGTCCGCGAAGCGCGCACGGTGAGTTCCGCGCCTTCATCCCCATCGACCTCGAGGAGGGATCCGGGAGCGAAGACCGACAGGTCGTCGGTGCGCACGTCGATGATGGCCTCCCCGCGCAATCCGTGCGCGGGGCCGACGATTCCGGCGGTCAACAGCATGGGTTCCTCCTCATTCATCCGATCCGCCCGGCCCGGACTGGCGGACGGTGACGCCACGGAGGGGCCCGGCGAACCGGACCCCTCCGTGGCGTTGCTTTCCTTCGATCACTCGCGATCGGTGTCGACGACGTCGACCCGAACCGGACCGTGGGTGGAGAGCGCACCGATCACGGTGCGCAGCGCCCGAGCGGTCCGACCTCCGCGCCCGATCACCCGTCCGAGGTCGTCCGGGTTGACCCGGACCTCGAGCAGGCGGCCCCGGCGCATCGAGCGCGAGGAGACCTGGACGTCCTCGGGGTGATCAACGATCCCCCCGACGAGGTGCTCCAAGGCATCGGCGAGCATGCTCAGGCTTCCTCACCGGATTCGGCCTCGGGCGCTTCCTCAGCGGCCTTCTCAGCCTCGGCGGCCTTGGCCTCTTCGGCCTTGGCGGCGGCCTGGGCGGCCTTCGACTTCTCGGCCTCGGCCTCGGCGGCCTTCACGGCCTCGGCGGCCTGCGCGGCCTTATCGGCCTCGGAGACGAGAACGCGCGAGACGGCGTCCTTCTTGCCGTTGAACTTCGCGATGTCGCCCGTGAGGACGAGCAGGTTGCGGACCTGGTCGGAGGGCTGCGCGCCCACGCCGAGCCAGTACTGCGCACGATCGGAGTCGATGCGGATCTTCGAGGGGTTCGGCTGAGGATCGTAGATGCCGATCTCCTCGATGACGCGGCCGTCGCGCTTCTTGCGCGAATCGACGACGACGACGCGGTATGCGGCGGCGTGGATCTTGCCCACGCGCTTCAAGCGGATTCGAACTGCCACTGGTGTGGTCACTCCTGTTTCTCAAAAGGGGTGGAGCGCATGCTCGTCCGGCAGGGAACACGGCCTCGCGATTGCTCCGGGACACGATCACGTGAGGTGAGAGGGTCCTCAAATGACCGGGTACAGCGAACCATTGTGCCATGCCTGAACGGCGCTCCCCAAACATTGGGCCCAGGCATCGCGCTTCGGACGCGTGCGATCGATCACGTCGCGGCGCGTCCCGCTTCCGCGGTCAGCAGAGTTCGCCGCGCACGACCACGGCATCGGGAGCACCGAGGACGGGCAGGGTGCGCGGGTCCTCGGCGAAGACGATGAGATCGCCGCCCTCGTAGGGGGCGCCGAAGCCGAGGTCGGCGCGGGATCGGATCGAGGCGATGCGCAGGAGCTCCTCACGCGCAACGCCCTCGGCCTCCCACATCGCGAATTCCGCCGCGATCGTGCCGTGCTCCTGGTACCCGCCGGAATCGGTCCCCATGACGAGGCGCACCCCCTCCTCGCGCATCATCGCGAAGCGCTCGTGGCGTTCTTCGAACATCCGGAGCATGCGACGGCCGTAGACGGGGTATTTGGAACCGGCCTGCTCGGCGAAGTCTGCGAAGAGCTCGATCTGGAGGAGGGTCGGCGTGACGAGTACGCCCCTCGCCGCGATCTCGCGCGCCTGGTCCTCATCCATTCCCGAAGCGTGCTCGATGTCGTCCACTCCGGCTTCGAGAAGATCGTCGATCGTCTCGCGGGCGAAGGCGTGGACGGCGACCTTCGCGCCGAGGTCGTGGACCGCGGCGACCGCGTCGATGAGGATCCGCCGATCCCACAAGGGCGCGAGATCGGCGTCGGCGCCCATGGAGCGATCGATCCAGTCGCCGACGAGCTTGACCCACCCGTCCCCCGCCGCCGCTTGGCGCGCGGCCTCGGCGGGCAGGTCACGAGGGTCGTCGAGCTCGACGGGGAGCGAACGGATGTAGCGCTTCGGCCTGGCGATGTGGCGGCCCGCCCGCTTCAGGCGGGGCAGGTCCGCCCTGTCGTCGATCCACCTCGTATCCACGGGGGAGCCGCAATCCCTCATCGCGAGGACGCCGGCGCTGCGCTGCGCCAGGATCTGGGCCTCCTGCTCCTCACGCGTCGACGGCCCCGCGGATCCGATTCCGATGTGGGCGTGCGAATCGACGAATCCGGGGAGCGCGAAGCCGATGCGATCGGGCTCGAGGCCCTCCCCGACTCGCGCGACGCCCTCGCGGGTGACCCGGAAGGTCCCCCGTTCCTCGCGCAGGCCGTCCCCGCCCTCGGTCAGGAGGGTCCCGGAAAAGATCACTTGAGGCCGTTCAGCATGCGGCGCACGTCTTCGGGCAGGTCGTCCATCGTCGGACGCGGCGCGGGCTCCGCCGAGGGGGCGCCGAAGGCCGAGCCCTGCTTGCCGGATTTGCGCTGCTCGGGCGGGAGGAGCGCTTCGAGTTCCTGAGCGCGGCGCTTGGCGGGGTTGCCCGAACGCGCTTTCTTCTTCACCCTCTGCCGCTCGGCCTGAGCCTTCCGGGCATTCGCCTTCTGCTTGGCCTTGCCGCCCCGGCCGGGCAGGGAGCCGAAGCCGCCCGGGCCCATGCCCCCCATGGCGCCCATCTGGCCCATCATCGCCTTCGCGGCTTCGAAACGCTTGACGAGCCCGTTGACCTCGGCGACGCTCGTCCCTGAGCCCCTGGCGATACGGGCGCGCCGCGAACCGTTGAGAATCGACACGTCCTCGCGCTCCGCGGGGGTCATCGAGCGGACGATCGCCTCGATCCGATCGATCTCCTTCTCGTCGAAGTTCTCGATCTGCTCGCGCATCTGAGCGGCTCCCGGAATCATTCCGAGCATCTTCTTCATCGACCCGAGCTTCTTGATCTGCTGAAGCTGGGAGAGGAAGTCGCCGAGGGTGAGCTCACCGGACATGGCCTTAGCGGCCATGCGCTCGGCCTCCTCGGCGTCGAGGCGCTTCTCGGCCTGTTCGATGAGGGTGAGGACGTCGCCCATGTCGAGGATGCGCCCGGCCATGCGGTCGGCGTGGAATCGCTCGAAGTCATCGAGCCCCTCGCCAGTGGAGGCGAAGAGGATCGGGGCGCCGGCGACCCCGCGGACGGACAGGGCAGCACCGCCGCGTGCGTCGCCGTCCAGTTTGGACAGGACGACGCCGGTGAAGCCCACGCCGTCGCGGAAGGCCGTCGAGGTGCGGACCGCGTCCTGACCGACCATGGCGTCGAGGACGAACATGATCTCGTGGGGCTGAACGGCGTCCCGGATCCGGCGCGCCTGATCCATCAGCTCCTCGTCGACGCCGAGGCGGCCCGCCGTATCGACGATCACCACGTCGATGCCGGACTGGATCGCGTGATCGAGTCCGGAGCGGGCGACGCGGACGGGATCCCCGACGCCGTTGCCCGGTTCGGGCGCCCACACCTCGACCCCCGCCCGTTCGCCGACGACTTGCAGCTGAGTGACCGCATTGGGGCGCTGAAGGTCGGAGGCGACGAGGAGGACCGACTTGCCCTCTTCGCGCAGCCACTTTCCGAGCTTTCCGGCGAGCGTCGTCTTACCGGCGCCCTGCAGGCCCGCGAGCATGAAGACGGTCGTCCCGCGTTCGGCGAAACGAAGCTCGCGCGTCTGTCCGCCGAGGACTTCGACGAGTTCGTCGTGGACGATGCGGATGACCTGCTGGCCCGGGTTGAGGGCCTTCGAACGGGCGGCGCCGTAGGCCTTCTCGCG
Source organism: Schaalia sp. (assembly GCF_050312375.1). Taxonomy (NCBI): domain Bacteria; kingdom Bacillati; phylum Actinomycetota; class Actinomycetes; order Actinomycetales; family Actinomycetaceae; genus Schaalia; species Schaalia sp. Next base: position 5,518 of record NZ_JBNOYB010000105.1, on the reverse strand, counting down.
CACGGCGTTCGTGAAGCTCCGCACGACGGGAAGGGCGACGTCGGCGTCGATCAGCGCGCGTCGGATCTCCGAGATCGTCTGGTCGACGTCGGACTCGGTGAGGACTCCGCGACTCCGCAACTGCTTGAAGGACTGCGTCAACCGATCGGAGAGGTTTCCGAACACTTGGTGCTCCCGTTCGCTCGATTTCCGGGGGTCATCGCCCCGATCACTCGTCCAAGACTATCGCACGGCCGGGTCCTCATTGAGTCGGGCCCAGGCGGTCCGGACGCAGGTGGTGATGAGGCTGGCCCGCCACCGGGTCCAGGCCCTGGGACCGGCGGCCTGGGAGTCCGCTTTGGTGAGAACGGCGAGTCCGGCCAATGCCCTGCCGTCACCCTCGAGCGCATCGAGCAGCCTGTCGGCCGTGCGCGCCGAGCGGGGATCCTCCTCCGTCGCGAGTCGGGCGAGGAGGAGATGCCGTTCGGTCAGCAGTCGCACTCCCCCGCTCCTCTGGGCCAGGCCGAGGCGCCGGAGCACCGCTTCGACGAGGCCTGCGCCGACTTCCGGATGATCGCGGCTCGCAACGCCTTCTCGTTTGCCCAGATCGTGGAGGAAGGCGGCGAGTCGGAGTTCCTCCCAGCGCACGAGTTCGACGGGGAAGGGCCATTCCCACGGATCCGCGCCGTTTCGCGCGGCGTTGCTCCGCGCAACGGTCTCCGCGAGGTGCCGGTCGACGGTCCACCGGTGGAAGTCGGCGCTCTGGGGGCGCGATCGCACCTGGGCGAACTCGGGGATCCACTCCTCGATGACTCCGCTCAGTTCCAGATGCGACCACGCCCGGACGAAACCCCGGGGCAGAGCCAGGAAGGCTTCGAAGGCGGCGGATTCCCGAGGCGCCCATTCTCGACCCGCATGGTCGCCCCGCCAGGCCGCTGCGGCGATCCGGTCGAGCGCGCGGGGCGCTGGATCGAGGTCCATGAGCGCGCTGCGGATCGCCAGGTCGAGGACCGCCTCCGGTTCTGAGGCGAAGACGGGATCGGTGAAGTCGAGGCGGGAATCGACGAGCGCCGTCGTCGCCGAGATCGCTTCGAGTCCGCTGCGCCTCCTGCTCCTGCCACGGCCGGGAGCGGCCTTTCGGATCGCGCGCCGCGCAAGGGCACCGGCTCCCCATGAGGCGGCTTGCCGCTTGGCCATGTCGATGACGCTGCGGCCGGCGGTCTCGATCTCGATGCCGGCTCCGGTGAGGAGTCGGCGCAGATGCGTCTCTGCCTCATCTCCCTCGAATCCGAGGGCGAGCGCGACCGCGCGCTGATCCGATCGGAGCAGCTTCGCGCTGTGTCGTCCCGTTACGGCCTGCAGGGCGTCACGGACGTCGAGGAGCGCGCAATGCGCTTCATCGAGGGGGCCGTGGGGGCGGTCCGCGAGCCAGGCGGCGGTGAGCACCCGCATGAGGTCGAGGTCGCGGATGCCTCCGCGGCATTCCTTGAGCTGAGGCTCGTTCACCTGATGGAGCAGATCCCAGCGGGCCCATCTCCCCTGAGCGTCGACAAGCAGTTCGGCGATCCTCGACGGCGCGTGTCTGCGCAGGTCTTCCCGCACCTTGCGGATGACGCCTTCACTGAGGGCGGCATCGCCCGCGACGTGCACGAGGTCGATGAGCGCCGCGAGGGCCGGAAGGTCCTCGCCCGCGATCTTCTCGCACTGGGCGGGCGTGCGCACCGAATGATCGACGTCGAGGCCGCTCGCCCAGAGCGCCGTGAGCAATTCGCGGACGACACCGGCCAGTCCCGGAGTCTCCTTCTCGACGATGACCACGACGTCGAGGTCCGACCTCGGGCCGCCCTCGGCGCGGGCGAAGGAGCCGGTGAGGCACAGGGCTGAGCGGCACTCCAGGCGTTCGGGGCGCGCATCGCGCCAGCGCTCGGCGAGGAAGTCCTCGACGCGCCGGGCGGCCTCGGCTCGCCGGGCCCTGCCGGGAACGGGGTTCCACACGCCGTCTTCGACGGGCGGGGGACCCGGGACTGCGCGGAGGGCCCGGGCGAGAGGACCCTTGTTCACAGGGCCTCGTCTCCGCGTTCACCGGTGCGGACCCGGATCACGTCCTCGACGGCGGTGATCCAGATCTTGCCGTCGCCGATCGCGCCCGTTCGCGCGCCCTCGATGATCGCATCCACCGCGGCGTCGACTGAAGGATCGGCGACGAGGATCTCGAATCTGATCTTCGGAACGGAGGACACCGCGTACTCGGCGCCCCGATAGATCTCGATGTGGCCCTTCTGGCGGCCGGTGCCCGAGACCTCGGAAATGGTCGCACCGGTCAGGCCGAGGCCGTCGAGGGCCTCCCGCACCGCATCGAGGCGGTAGGGCTGGATGATCGCAGTGATGAGCTTCATGATGGTTCCTTCCCAGAGCGCCTCGGTGTTTCAGGAGAGCCTCAACGCGGGCGCGGACTCATAGGCCGACTCGGAGTGCTCGCCGAGGTCGATGCCCGCGGATTCGATCTGAGGGGCGACCCGCCAGCCGAGAGTCGCGCCGAGGACGAGCGCGATGAGCGCGGTGACGGCGCCGGAGAAGGCGAGGGCGATGAGGGCGACGAGGGTCTGGACGATGAGGAGCCCGAAGCCGCCCCCGTGGAGCAGACCGCCGTCGAGGGCGAGGAGGCCGATGAGGATCGTTCCGATGAGGCCGCCGACGAGGTGGACGCCGACGACGTCGAGCGAGTCGTCGAAGCCGAAGCGGAGCTTCAGCGACACCGCGTGGGCGCATGCCACTCCGACGATGAATCCGATGAGGATCGAGCCGAACGGATCGAGGGCGCCCGCACCCGGGGTGATCGCGACCAGGCCCGCGACGATCCCCGATGCCGCGCCGAGCGAGGTGGCCGAACCGTCGCGGAGCTTCTCGGTGGCCATCCAGGCCAGGGAGGCGGCGGCCGCGGCGACGGCGGTGTTGACCCAGGCCATGCCCGCGAGGGCGTTGGCGCTGAAGGCCGAGCCCGCGTTGAAGCCGAACCATCCGAAGAGGAGGAGGGCGGCGCCCGCCATGACGAAGGGGAGGTTATGGGGCCGCATTGCTTCGAGGCCGAATCCGGGGCGCTTACCGATGATGAGTGCGAGGACGAGTCCCGCGACTCCCGCATTGATGTGGACGACCGTGCCGCCCGCGAAGTCGATGGGCGCGACACCGATGAGGCGCGCGATCAGTCCGTCGCCGCTGAGGAGTCCGCCGCCCCACACCATGTGCGCCATCGGGAAGTAGACGAGGGTGACCCAGATCGCGGTGAAGGCCATCCATGTCGAGAACTTCACGCGTTCGGCCAGGGATCCGGAGATGAGGGCGACCGCGATGATCGCGAAGGTCATCTGGAAGGCGACCGAGACCCACGCGGGCACTCCGAAGTCGTCGATGCGAGTCCCCTCGAAGCCGCCTCCGAGGCCGAATTGGCTGAAGGGGTTCGCGAAGACGCCTGCGATGTCCCGGCCTCCGTAGGTCATCGACCACCCCCACAGGGGGTACACCACGCCGACGAGGGCGAAGGCCCCGAAGGACATCATGAACATGTTGAGCACGGATTTCGTCCGCGACATCCCTCCGTAGAAGAGGGCGAGTCCGGGCACTGTCATGAGGAGGACGAGCGAGGACGAGATGAGCATCCAGGCGGTCGCCCCGGTATCGAGCTGCATGATGGGCCTTTCGATCGGGATACCGACGCGACCCATTCTAGACAAGAATTTTGCCTTACTTTTACCTTCTCAAGGCTTGGACTTTACCCTTTAATGATCGAGTCGACGAAGCCCCGCGGATCGAAGGGGGCGAGATCATCCGGCCCCTCACCCAGGCCGACGAACTTCACCGGGACCCCGAGCGCCCGCTGAACCGAGACCACGATCCCGCCCTTGGCCGAGCCGTCGAGCTTCGTCAGGACGATGCCCGTCACACCGGCGGCCTCGGCGAAGACCTCCGCCTGCTTCAGGCCGTTCTGCCCCGTCGTCGCATCGAGGACGAGGAGGACCTCCGAGACCGGCGCCTGCTTCTCCATGACGCGCTTGACCTTGGAGAGCTCATCCATGAGCGCCGACTTGTTCTGAAGGCGGCCGGCGGTATCGACGAGCACGACATCGACTCCCCGCAGCGCGCCCTCCTTCACCGCATCGAAGGCCACGGAAGCCGGGTCGGCGCCCTCCCGGTCCGAACGCACGACCTCGACGCCGACGCGATCGCCCCAGGTCTGCAGCTGATCGGCGGCGGCGGCGCGGAAGGTGTCGGCCGCACCGAGCAGGACGCTCCTGCCCTCGGCGAGGAGCACACGGGCGAGCTTGCCGACCGTCGTCGTCTTGCCGGTCCCGTTGACGCCGACCACGAGCACGGAGGCGGGGCGATCCTCGGCGCCCGCGCTGCGCTCGAGGCGGAGCGAGCGATCCATGTCCGGACCGACGAGGACGAGGAGCTCCTCGGCGAGGAGGGAGCGGATCTGCACGGGGTCGCTCGTTCCCGCGACGGCGACCCTGGAGCGCAAGGAGGAGATGAGCTCATCGGTCGCCTCCAGCCCCAGATCGGCGACGAGGAGGGTGTCTTCGATCTCCTCCCAATCAGTGGCCTTGAGATCGCCGCGGGCGAGGATCTCAACGATCGCACGGCCCAGGGCCCCCGTGCCGGCCAGGCGCGAACGCAGGCGCTGCAGGCGCGAGGGCAGCGACTCGGGGACCTCGGCCTCCGCAGGCGCCTCAACGGCCGCGCATTGCGCGGCGGCGTCATCATCTCCGATCTCCCCCGGTCCGGCGCGCGCGGGAGTCTCCCCGGACTCCGCCGATTCGAGCGACTGCTGCGCCTCCCCCTCCGGATGGGCGACAGGCGCGGCCTGCGGACCCGGTGCCGAAGGCCGGGAACGGAGGACGAACACGACGAGGGCGGTGATCGCCGCGACGACGAGGACCGCCAGCGCGATGCCGAGCGGCGTGGAAAGGAAAGTGAGAACAGCGTCCATGGGGCCATCATCCCCCATTCGGGGCGAGCGACTCCAGCCGGGAAGCGGTCAGGACTCCTTCGCGGACTGCCGGTTCTCCTGAATGCGCTCGATCCGATCGGCGACGCCCTCGATCCGATCGATACCGGGAAGACGGTCCGGATCGAAGTAGCCGTTCTTCTGCACCCTGTTCGCATCGAGCATGTCGCCCAGGGTGGTCTCCTGGGCGGCGACGCCCTCCGAGGGGGGCTCCTCGGAGATCGCCTGCCCCTGCGCGCGCAGATGGCGCTGCCAGTCGGGCGCAGGACGGCGCACGAGGGCCAGACCGACGATCACCGCGATCGCCGCGATGACGATGACGGCGAGCAGGAAGAAGATGACAGCGAAGCCCTCGAGCATGCCCCCATCGTCCTCGCACCCGCCCCGCAGGTCGAGTCGGGCACACGCCGTTTGCCGTTTCGTGACAATGAGATGCCTCACCACGGCGCACGGTTGCGATCCCGCATGCGCCGGGAAGCGCCCGGACCCGAGGACAAGGGCGCGGCTCGGGCGGGGCGCCGTCGAGGCGCAGTC